>WQXH01000055.1 GCA_009784945.1 Coriobacteriia bacterium
ATAGCTCGTATCGTTGCCAGGCAAGACGAGCTGCGCAAGGCAATCGATGCAATCGTTAACGACATCGAAGGAGCAGTAGCATGAGTGATGCCAAAAATGAAATCAAGCTCTTTGAAGAAAATCAGGTTCGTGCCATTTGGGATGAAGAAAACGAGAAGTACTGGTTTTCAGTTGTTGATGTTGTATCAGTTTTAACAGATCAGCAAGATTATGCAAAAGCCAGGAACTACTGGAAATGGCTAAAAGGCAAACTGGCAGACGAAGGTAGCGAGTTGGTTAGTAATACTAACCAACTGAAAATGAAGGCAGCTGATGGCAAGAAATATCTAACTGATGCTGCGGACACAGAACAGGTGTTACGCCTCGTGCAGTCGATTCCTAGTAAAAGGGCTGAGCCCTTCAAGCTCTGGCTGGCAAAAGTCGGAAGCGAACGCATAGATGAAACGGTTGACCCCGAGCTGTCGATTGACCGTGCCATACAGAACTACCGCCGCCTAGGCTATAGCGAAAACTGGATTAACCAGCGCATCAAATCGATTGAGGTGCGAAAGGCGTTGACGGATGAATGGGACAAGAGCGGCATTAAGAGAGATACAGAGTATGCCTCGCTCACTGACTTGATGAGTAAGACCTGGAGCGGCATGAGTACTCGTGAGTATAAGGCTTTCAAGAGCCTGGAGAAGGAAAACCTGCGCGATAACATGACAAACGCAGAGTTGGTGCTTAACATGCTGGCCGAAGTCTCTGCAACCGATATTTCTGTGGAGCGCCAGCCCAAAGGATATGGCGAGAGCGCAATAGTTGCCCAAGAAGGAGCAGAAGTTGCACGCGACGCCCGCAGGTCCCTTGAAGAGCGCACAGGTAAAAGTGCTGTCAGCGGCCTGAATGCAAAAGACCTTGGGCAACGACAGTTGGAAGGGGGCGGCGATGAGCAAGATTGATGAGATGATCGCACGGCTCTGCCCTGACGGGGTGGAGTATAAGGCGTTGGGAGAGATTGCCGAGCTAGTACGCGGCAGTGGGTTGCAAAAGAAGGATTTCACAGAATCTGGCGTAGGTTGTATACACTATGGGCAAATATACACCTATTATGGAACATTCACAACAAAAACCAAATCCTTCGTTAGCCCAGAACTGGCGAAAACGCTAAAAACAGTGTGTCCAGGCGATGTGATCATTACTAACACAAGCGAGAATCTAGATGATGTTTGCAAATCTGTTGCCTGGCTAGGTAGTGCGAACATTGTCACAGGTGGTCATGCCACAATTATTAAGCCTCATTCGTGTGATCCAAAGTACATAGCCTACTATACGCAATCAACAGCTTTCTTCTCAGCAAAGAAAAAGCTCGCCACAGGCACAAAGGTCATTGATGTCTCAGCGACTAATCTTGCAAAAATAAGAATCCCTGTACCTCCGCTGGAGATTCAGCAAGAAATAGTGAGGGTGTTAGACTGCTTTACGGAGCTGGAGGCGGAGCTGGAGGCGGAGCTGGAGGCGGAGCTGGAGGCTAGGAAAAAACAGTACACCTACTACCGTGACAGCCTGCTGATGTTCCCAGAGAGAGAGGGAGAGAGAGTAAGGTGGACGACCTTGGGTGAGATTACAATAGCAACAAGTAATATCAGCTGGAAGACTAACAATGGTATATTTCGCTATATCGATCTTTCCTCTGTTAGCCGCGACAATCACTCTATCAATGAGACTGCGATAATATCAGCTAAGGATGCACCGAGTCGTGCGCAAAGAATTGTAAGAACAGGTGATGTTATTTTTGCGACTACACGCCCTACATTGCAGCGATATTCACTTATTAGTGACAGCTTTGACGGAGAAGTTGCTAGTACCGGTTATTGCGTCCTGAGGGCTTCCAGTGAAGTGCTCCCAAAATGGATATATTTTAATCTTGCTAAAACAGAGTTCGTTGATTATTGTGAGCGACATCAAGAGGGATCTGCATATCCTGCCATTTCAGACAAAGTGGTGAAAGCCTTTGTGTTACCTCTTCCACCCCTCAAAGAGCAAAAACGTATAGTTGCTATCCTCGATAGATTTGATGCTCTCGTCAACGACATCAGCATTGGCCTGCCAGCAGAGCTGCAAGCCAGGCGCAAGCAATACGAATACTATCGTGACAAGCTGTTAGCTTTCGAGGAGAAGGTGGCATGAACAGTCTCTTCGTCATTGCGGCCTCCGAGCCGCTAGTAGCCTCTTCTCTCTTCATTGCGGCCTCCGAGCCGCAATCTTGTAATCGCGCTAGAAGATTGCGGGTCAAGCCCGCAATGACGTTAAAGGAGAAAGCTGCATGAGCAATGCAAACGAGCATACAGGCTATCAATTTGTCGAAGAGGCAGTCGGTGGCGGCAGAAGCTATTATGTGATTGCTCAAAGTGCCGAGAGCACGGTTGTCTCTGAGTTTACTCCAGAGCCCAACAACGCCGTTGAGTATCAGAGTGAAGCTGACCTTGAGCGCGAATTCATCAAGACGCTCCAAGGACAGGCCTATGAGTATCTTTCTATCACCAGTGAAGAAGAACTTGTCCAAAACCTACGGACACAGCTCGAAGCTCTCAACAACATCAACTTTAGCGATAAAGAGTGGAAACGCTTTTTTACCACTTGCATCTCTAGCGAAAACGATAACTACGAAGAAAAGGCTTCTCGCATTCATGAAGGTTTCATCCAGCTCCTCAAAAGAGATGATGGAAGCACCAAGAATATCCATTTGCTTGACAAAGCTAACATACACAACAATCGCCTTCAAGTTATCAATCAATATGAGGCCTCGGGAGCTCGCGAAAACCGCTATGACGTGACCGTGCTCGTTAACGGCTTGCCTTTGGTGCATATAGAGCTTAAGCGGCGCGGTGTTGCGCTCAAAGAAGCTTTCAATCAGATCAATCGCTATCAGCGCGACAGCTTTTGGACTGGAAGTGGGCTCTTTGAATACGTCCAAGTTTTTGTGATCTCAAACGGAACGCACACGAAGTACTACAGCAACACAACCCGTATGCAACACTGCAAAGAGCAAGGTGAAGGTGGACGCAAGACTAAAAAGACCTCCAATAGCTTCGAGTTCACCAGCTGGTGGGCAGACGCTCACAACAAACCCATTGCAGACCTTAATGGTTTTACCAAGACCTTCTTTACTAAACATACACTTCTGAACATTCTCACACGCTACTGTGCCTTAACCTCAGATAAATTGCTCTTGGTAATGCGCCCTTATCAGATCGTGGCTACCGAGCGCATCTTGAACCGAATCCTTATCTCAGAAAACGACAGAGGTCGCCTGGGCACTCCTGCGGCTGGAGGATATATCTGGCATTCCACTGGCTCTGGTAAAACGCTCACGAGTTTCAAGACTGCCCAGTTGGCCTGCGGCGTTGAGGGCGTCAAGAAAGTGCTCTTTGTGGTAGACCGCAAGGATCTCGATTATCAAACCATGAAGGAGTACGATAAGTTCAAAAAAGGAGCAGCTAACTCAAACACCTCGACTGCCGTGCTCAAAGAACAGTTGGAAGACCCCTCGGCTCGTATCGTAATTACAACTATCCAGAAGCTCACTACCTTTATAAAGGCCAACAAAGGGCATGTAGTATTTGGTGGCCACATTGTTATCATTTTTGATGAATGCCATCGCTCACAGTTTGGAGACATGCACACTGCTATTACGAAAGCTTTCAAGAAATACCACCTCTTTGGCTTTACCGGCACGCCCATATTTGCTACCAATGCTGCCTCGGGCGGCAATCCCTCGCTAAAAACCACAGAGCAAGCCTTTGGCGACAAGCTTCATACCTACACCATTGTTGACGCTATCAATGATAAGAATGTGCTTCCGTTCAGGATTGACTACCTGAATACTGTCAAGCAAAAGGATGACATCCGAGATAAACAGGTTCAGGCTATAGATACTGAAGAAGCCCTCTTGGATGCCAAGCGCATAACTGAAAATGTTCGATACATTCTTGAGCACTTTGATCAAAAGACCTATCGCAATCAAAGCCAGTCTCACTATCAGTTTCGCCAGACGACCAATGTCAGAGAGGTCATTCAAAGTAGGCAGCACGGAAAACAAGAAGTTGACGAAATCAAGGCTGCCGCAAGAGTTAATGGCTTCAATGCCTTATTTGCCACGGCTTCCATTGAGGCTGCAAAGCGTTATTATGCTGAGTTCAAGCGGCAACAGGGTGCTTCCCGTCATTGCGGCCTCCGAGCCGCAATCTGATGGGTCTGGCAGCGGTGGAAAGATTGCGGGTCAAGCCCGCAATGACGGTGATGGGGGCGCTCGTGATGACGAGTTCAAGATTGCTCTCATTTATAGCTTTGCGGCAAATGAGGAGGAGCCAGACGGCATCTTGGCTGAGGAAGGCTTTGAGACCGATGGTCTGGATCGAAGCTCTCGTGATTTCTTGGACGCTGCCATTGTCGACTACAATGCACTGTTTGGCACATCGTATGACACTTCTGCCGATAAATTTCAAAACTACTACAAAGATCTTTCGCTTCGTATTAAGAATCGCCAGGTCGACTTGTGTATTGTCGTGAATATGTTCCTCACTGGCTTTGATGCTACGACGCTGAATACCTTATGGGTTGACAAAAACCTACATCAACACGGCTTGATTCAGGCATTCTCGCGCACCAATCGCATTCTTAACTCAGTCAAAGCTTTTGGAAACATCGTTTGCTTTCGCGATCTTGAACAAGAGACCAATGATGCAGTTGCGCTCTTTGGAGACAAGGATGCTGCTGGCATCGTGTTGCTCAAGCCTTTTGGTGAGTACTATAGCGAGTACGAGAAGCGCATTGCCGAGCTAATCCAGCGTTATCCATTAGGCGAGCGCATCGAGGGCGAGGAAAACCAGAAGGAGTTTATTAAGCTTTATGGCTCAATTCTGCGCTTGAAAAACATCCTACAATCCTTTGACGACTTCTTAGGCAACGAGATACTAAATGAGCGCGACTTTCAGAATTACCAAAGCGTGTATATCGACCTTTACGATGAGATGCGTACTGCGTCCAAGGTTGACAAGGAGAGCATCCTCGACGACATCGTCTTTGAGATAGAGCTTATCAAGCAAGTCGAGATTAATATCGACTCCATCCTAATGCTGGTTCGAAAGTATCATGCTGACAACTGCGAGGACAAAGATATTCTTGCTGCCATTAATCGCGCTGTCTCCTCAAGCATCAGCCTTCGCAACAAAAAGGATCTAATCGACCAGTTTGTTGCCTCCTTAACTGTCAGTGGAGATGTCGATGCCAGCTGGAAGCGCTTCACGGAAACCAAGAAACGCGAGGAGCTAGACAGTATTATTTCTGAGGAGAATCTAAACCCAGAAGAGACCTATCGTTATATCGAGAGCGCCTTCCGTGATGGCGCCATCCAGGAAAGCGGCACGGCAATAACTACCATCCTTCCGCCTGTCTCACGTTTTACTACTGACGGCAGTCATGGAGCCAAGAAACAAACCGTAATCGAGAAACTGAACGCCTACTTCGCCAGATTCTTTGGAATGGGCTAGAAGGGATTGCATATGAATCAACCTATTATTCAATTGATGGAGCTTATAAAACAGCCAGACTCGTTCTTCATCCTCCAAGTGAATGGTCGAGCCTTTGTTATTCGCCCCATTGTCGGCGACCAGGAGATGAGAGATGATTAAATCTGAGCGAATTCAGCTTCTAAACGAGCACATACTCTGGGAACTGAGCAGTACTATGTTTGGAGAAACAAAGACCTATCAAACATTTGACGGAGTGACTAATGCCGCGCGGACAGAGCGCAAGCACTGGAAAAACCTAGAAGGAGATAGTACAGTTTTGGTCACCTTTTCCACTGCATATTCTGAGCTAGAATCTCTCTTGAGCGAGATAGCGCGACAAGTTGATGCCTCTTTCCCAGATACCGTTCAAACGATTGTTGCCAAGTGTAGCGAGAGCACACCTATAGATGTAACTTTTTATAGAGGTCACCGGAACGGCATTAGTGGCAGATGGATCATTATTTCTCTAAAAGCACCTAGATCCACGGAACTATATGAAGGTGTGCTTAAGTATGCGTATCAACAGCTATACCTCAAGGGTGATGAAGAGGGTTTTTTACGATTAGCTGGACTAGCAAAAGGGCAAAAAACGCTCCAGGGGCTTATAAATAATGCAGGCAACGATAACATTGACACAGTTGTTCAGTTCCTCGGGATTCAGATGCGAGAAAAGGCTTTCCCCAATCAAAACCAGTTCGTGAAGTCTCGCATTGCTGATCTGTCAGACGAAATCAGCGCAGCGAAAGACCAGCTTGCAGACTTGCGTCAAGAAGCGTATGAGTTAGTTGACAACAGCAATCAAACTCTGAGAGCAAATCTTGAAACAAGAGAGCTGGAATATAGTCAGTTTAAGATGGAGACCGAATCATGGATAGCCGCTGAGCAAGGAGAGCTAGGTGGCCTAAAAAACACATACGAAGAAAATCTCAGGCTATCAGCCCCTGTGAAGTTTTGGGAAAAGAAAGCGGAAAGTAAAAACAAGAGCTTCAGGATTTGGTTCTGCATTACAATAGGCATTTCGGTAGCACTTTTGCTCTTTGTTTACTGGTTATTTAGTATGACCTATGTGCAGACAACAAATACAATCAATCAGATTATTCCGCTTTCATTTATCATAGTTGCCCTAATCGCTGTGCTTATTTATGCAGTTATGACTCTTGTCAAGATCATGATGGCAGAACGCCACCTTAGCACTGAATTTGAAGAAAAAGCAGCATTTACACACTTTTATTTGTCTCTTCTGCAGAACGAAGGCGTCGAGATAAGAAACGAAGAGAGGCTTTTAATTTATAGTGCTATCTTTGCTCGAGTGGACACAGGCTTGATTAAATCAACCAATGATCCAAATGTTGGAGTGATTGACTTGCTGAAAACTATAAGTAGGTA
The DNA here is from genome assembly GCA_009784945.1 of Coriobacteriia bacterium. GTDB lineage: Bacteria > Actinomycetota > Coriobacteriia > Coriobacteriales > UBA8131 > WQXH01. The sequence continues at coordinate 6,939 of WQXH01000055.1, forward strand.
GTTGTTTTGTGCAAGCTGCACGCTCGAGATACTGGCTTAGCATGTAAATGGGATTGGTAAAGATGGCTTTAGAAAGGTCAAGGGAATAAGATGATAAAAGAGCCTCCATACACGATTAGCTTAAAGGCAGCTGACTATCTTACGAAAATAGCCGAGGCTGTGACTCGGCTGGAATATGGCTCTGGCTTCAAGCGCGATATAAAGCTTCATAGAGAGAATCGCGTAAGGTCGATATATTCGTCGCTCGCCATTGAGGGAAACACACTCTCGCTCGACGAAGTATCTGACGTGATAAAAGGCAAGCTGATAGCTGGCAAACAAGCAGAAATCAAAGAGGTTAAGAACGCTTTTGAAGCCTATGACAAGATAATGACGTTTGACCCCTATGAGATTAAATACTTCTTGCAGGCGCACGAGTTCATGACGGGCGGACTGGTTGAAGAAGCTGGAAAGTTCCGAAGCGGAGATGTTGGCGTCTTTGATGGTGACGTGGTCGTTCACATGGGGGCGCGTCCACAGTTCGTTCCAAAACTAGTTGAGGATTTGTTTACTTGGGCGAAAGATGCAGAGTTGCACCCATTGCTAAAGAGCGCGGTAGTGCACTGCGAAATCGAGACTATTCATCCGTTTGCTGACGGCAACGGGCGCATGGGACGACTATGGCAAACGCTCATCCTTGCCAAATGCAACGAGGTTTTTGCGTGGATACCGATGGAGTCGTTGGTATATGAGAAAAGGCCCCAGTACTATGACGCACTTCAAAATGCCCATAGGAGCAATGACTCGAGTGGATTCATTGAGTTCGCTCTCTCCACGATCCTTGAGACTGTTGAGGAGCAGGCTGTGTATCAAGAATTGCATGGTAGTGAGCATATAAATGAGCATATAAATGAGCATATAAACCTAGCCGACAAAGCTATTCTCGACGCAATGAAGTCTAACCCCAGTACTACTAACGAGGAGTTGAGCTCTGCACTGGGCAAGAGTCGGGCAACAGTTTCAAGAAGCATCAAGAAACTCCGAGAAGCTGGGTTTATTACTCGAATAGGATCAAACAAGACTGGCTACTGGGAGATAAAGAACAATGGTCTAGAGGATAACGGTAAATGAGCAAGATGGCACTTTGTTTCGTCACAACTATTGGGCTTTAATTGTGACGAGAGAGCACAGCTATGGCCTGTACTGATTGCTAGTATGCTGACTCTTAGCAAGAATAAAAATGGGTATAATTTGGGTATAATGCCTCAGATTACACTTGTTTTTACCTGTTTTCACCTGTCGCAAAAAGGGGCATTTACCTGCTGTTCTTGCCGTAACTGGCCACACTGATACTCCGCCTGGACGAATTTACACGCACAAGGTTAGCAGCTCATCTCGCCTGTTCTCGCCATCAAGGTTGCTTTTAGGTTAACGAGGCTAGACAGCTCAGGTAGCTAAAAGACTATCTATACTTTTTCTCTGCCCATTCTTTGAGAGCTATATTGTCGATTTTTATATTATGTCTTACGTCAACGGGAAATGACTTATGGAGGAAGAACCTCTCGATGGGTCTGGTGTGCTCGTGAGCATCACGAATTCTTTGAAGGTCTTCGAGCAGGCTTTCTGTCATTTTGGTGCTTTTGTTCTTAAGCTCAACTACCAGGCATGGTACAACCCTGCCCTCAAAGATTGGTCCAATGAGAGCAGTTCTCCTGATGTCAGGATGTTGATTAAAGACAATCTCGCAGGGCACTGAATACATCTTTCGGTCTTTCAGCTCTACGATGTGGACCTTGCGACCCCAAAACCAGATGTGCCCTTCTTCATCTATCGACCCTACGTCTCCGACCTTATGCCAAAGCCTGTCATCTAAAATGAGCTTGCTCTGTGCATTAGCCAGGGGCTCATTGTAATACTCTCTCGTAGTTGTGTCGCCGCAAACCATAATCTCATCCTCATTTGAGATCATGACCTGCACCGACTCTACGGCCTTGCCAACACATACGCCTGCGCCCTCCAAGGTTAACCGGGCTGTGTTTTGCATGATGTAATCACCAGAAATGTTTGATATGGGCAATGACTCAGTTGCACCGTATGGTGTGTAGGTTGTTCCGTTTGGCAGAATCTTTTGCCACTTCTCGTGCATGCTTACGTCAACAGCTGCACCAAACATGACCAGATACTTGAGTGTTGGCAGCTGAATGCCCTTTTCAACGCAGTAGTCCCCCACCTTGCTCCAGACTGCAGGAGAGCCTGCTGCAAAAGTGGCATTATTTTTAGCAATATTGTCAACCACCAGGCTCGGATCAACTTCTGAGGGCTTGGATGTATCATGATCGGGAATACAAGAAGTCATTCCCATGGCTATGGTAAAGAAGGAAAAGAGCGAAAAGTAGGGGCAGTCGATATCGTCTGAGGTCAAAGAGTACATTTCTTGCAAAAGGCGTGTTTGTGTCATAAATATCTTATGAGTGTAGATGACTCCTTTGGGCTTTCCTGTGCCACCGGAAGTAAACAGGATGGCTGCCATCTCGTCTTCGCTAGCATCGTACACCTCATAGTGCGTATTCTCTGTCCTTGAAGCCTCCCGTAGTTTTGTGGAGTCGAGCCTCACTTCCGCAGTCTTAAACGCACTCCTAAATACTTTGGAAATATGATGAATGAGGGGGACCCCTATCAAGGCATCGGGGGTCACTTCTGCGATTGCTGTCAAAAGGTTCTTGCGTCCCATGCCCGGGTCAATAAAGACGGGAATAGCACCTATTTTGAAGAGCGCAAAGGTTGTCGCAGGAAGCTCTACTGACGGCTTAATAAAGAGAAGAACCTTAGACCCCTGCTGGATTCCTTGCTTGCGAAAGTAATACGCAAAGCGGCTAATCATCTCATCAAGCTCTTTGAAGCTAATCTTTTCATTTTTAAAAATAAGTGCAGTTTTATTTGGTAGTTGCTCTGCTTGTTTTACGAGCAACGTGGCGGTATTCATTTGATGAACTCCCCTATCTCCCATAATACGTCGTCCGGGGCATCCTCTAAAATATAATGCCCGGCATTTTTGAATAGTCTTGATTTGGCTGCTGGAAAGAAGCCTTTCCAGCGGTTAAAGAAATGCTCGGTAAAGCAAAAGTCCTTTCCTCCCCATAGAATTAAAATGTCCGACTTAATCTCATGAAGTCTGGATTCCATTGAATCGAGAAGCTGTCTGGTTTCGTGCTGTGGCTCTACTGGAATATCTTTGATAAATGAGTAAATACCAATTCTGTTTTTGTAGGAGTCATAAGGCTCTAGATACGCCTGCCTCACCTCTTTTGGCAGCTTTGCTTCGGTGGTCATAAGCGTAGCAGCCTTGGCAAATAGGTTAAGTCCTTGAACAAGGAATCTCCCAAGGGCACCTCGGCACATCTTGATTCTCTTAGGTATCCTCTCATCAAAAAAGGCAGACGTATTGAGAATCACAATCCTTTTAACATTCTCGATATGATTAACTGCGTACCCAAAGCCAATGGCTCCACCCCAATCATGCACGACCAGGGTAATATCTTTTAGATTCAGTCGCTTGATGAGCTGCTCGATATTCCTGATGTGAAAGGCGAGGTTATAGGTTACATCCTGCGGCTTATCTGAGAGCCCCATGCCGATGTGATCAGGCACAACTACCCTATTGGCCTTAGAGAGACTTTTGGTAAGTGCTCTGTAAAAGTATGACCACGTGGGGTTTCCATGCAACATCAAAATAGGATCACCTGATCCTTGGTCAATGTAGTGCATTTTTATGCCATCAATATCAAAAAAGTTATGAGCGCTCATCATCTTTTTTATCCTCATAATTATCTCATCGGCTGAGTCGCTGCCGATAAAGCCATTGTATTCTATCTTGCAATTCTGTGTTCTAGCCGTGCGAGTGTGTCAACTATGAACACAGCACAACCGTGCCGCCACACGGGCTCAGAAACACCTTGGTTTATGACTATTAGGAAGATGACAGGTAACGCAAGTTACATTGTAAGCTTTAGTCGCATAAAGTCAAATGAAGACAAGCACAGAGTACTAGTACATTGCGTCAGCTAAAATGCAGCTTTATGGGTGAGGATTTTCTTCGTTAGGCAAGGCGGGGTTATGTGGCACTACTTGCGGTAATGCCACATAACCCTTACGCAGCATAACGGAGAAAAGACCAGC
>WQXH01000056.1 GCA_009784945.1 Coriobacteriia bacterium
ACAACATGAGCTATCTAAAGCAAAAAGAATTGGAAGCCCGCTACCTTATGAACACCACAGCACGCAAGCCGGTGGAGTTTGTGCGGGGCGAGGGCATGCGGCTCTATGACAGCAAAGGCAGGGAGCACCTGGACTTTCTCGCAGGAGTAGGCTGTGTGTGCCTGGGTCATGCCCATCCTGCGGTAACGGCGGCCATCGCTGCCCAAGCCAAAAAGCTCCTTTTGGCAGGCGTGCTCTTTTATGTAGAAGGTCGGGGAGAGTACGCCGAGGATCTCTCAGAACTCTTGAATACCCACAACGAGGGCGGCATGCCCTGGAGGTCTTTCTTTACCAATACCGGAGCTGAGTCAAATGAGGGAGCCATCAAGCTGGCGCGAAAATACGGCAAGCTGTACTTACATGGAGCTGGTACGATCGTTTCTGCCAAAAGGAGCTTTCATGGACGTACGCTGGCAACGACGGCAGCCACGGGGCAGGAGGTCAAACAGGCGAGCTTTACCCCCATGCCCTCTGGCTTTTTGCATGTTGCACCTGGATGTCTTGATGAGCTCGTGCATATCGTGGAGGCATCCAACAAGGCTGCACAAGATCAAGGCTGCCCTGAGCTTGCGGCTGCAGCGGTGATGCTCGAGTGTGTGCAAGGAGAGGGAGGGGTTCGACCGCTGGAAGAGACCTACCTCAAGGAAGTGCGTGCTCTCACCCAAGACCTCGGGCTACTCTTGATCATCGACGAGATACAAACAGGCTTTTTTCGTACGGGTCTTCCATTTTCCTACATGCATGCAAACATCGTGCCCGATGTGGTAACGCTGGCCAAGGGCATTGCCAACGGATTTCCCTGCGCTGTACTTGCGGCCACAGGCAAGGCAGCAGAAGTGTTTGAGCCCGGTGAGCACGGAACAACTTTTGGCGGAAACCCCTTGGCCATTGCGGCTGCCCGCGCCACCTTGGCAGAGCTCAAGAAGCCAGAGGTGGGCACCCAGGTTAAAAAAACAGGAGCTTACTTTAAAGACAGGCTTTTAGAGTTGCCCCATGTTAAAGAGGTGCGCGGCAAAGGACTGATGCTTGCGATTGAACTGGACAAAGACTGTGCCCTGCAGTTGGTTAACCAGGCACTTGAGCGCGGCATGGTCATCAACTCCACAAGCGAGAGTGTCGTGCGCTTTTTGCCGCCGCTCATCGTAAGCGAGACAGACATCGATGCGCTGATAACCGTACTCAAAGAACTATTGGAGGATCTGTGATGAATTGGTCAAAACTGGATACCGCTTATAAGTCCCTCAAGGGTAACCCTCTTGCTGGGCGCGACCTGCTCTGCTTGCTCGACCTCAGTTCAGATGAGCTGCACCGGCTGCTTTCTACAGCGCTTGCTCAAAAGCAGGCTTGGAAGCAGGGAGAGCGCACCAAACCTTACGGCGACAGTTCCGTAGTCATCATTATGGAAAAGCCCTCGCTGCGCACCCGTGTCTCATTTGAGCATGCTGCAAAGCGCCTCGGCGCCTGGCCAACAGTGCTTACCGGTAAAGACTCTGCCTTCTCGCGCGGAGAATCTGTCAAAGATACCGCCATGGTGCTCGAGCGTTACGTTGATGCCATTGTACTGCGCACCTATGAGCAAGAGAAACTGGAAGAAGTGGCAGGGCATGCCAACGTTCCTGTTATCAACGCTCTTTCGGATAGCTATCACCCCTGCCAAGGTCTTGCTGACTTACTGACAATCTATGAGCACCTGAGAAGACTTGATACGTTCAAGCTGGCCTATGTAGGTGACGGTAATAACATCGCGCACACTTTCTTGGAGTCAGCAGCACTGATTGGCTTTGAGCTTGCCATAGCCACCCCTGCTGGTTACGAGCCAGATGCTTCGATTGTTAAGAAGTGCAAGGTAGCCGCTGGCGGCGGCACCAATATACGGATTTCGCATGATCCAGCAGAAGCGCTCTCAGACGCCGATGTGGTTGTGACCGACACTTGGGCAAGCATGGGCAGCGAAGATGAACATGCCACACGCATCAAAGCGTTTGAGCCCTATCGCATTGACACGGCCGCCATGGCCTTGGCTAAACCTACCGCCTTGTTTGAGCACTGCCTGCCAGCGCATAGAGGCGAGGAGGTCACCGATGAGGTTATGGATGGCCCGGGCTCGGTAATCTATGACGAAGCAGAAAACCGCCTACATGTACAAAAAACTCTTTTGTCATTGGTAATGGCCGAAAGGTAGGAAAAGATGACTCGACGAGATACCCGCATAGATATGATTCGCGAGTTTGTGCGTACCAATCGGATTAAAACACAAGGCGAGCTGGTGGAACTGTTGACTGCACGCGGCTTTGAAGTAACTCAGGCTACTATCTCGCGCGACATCACCGAGATGGGGCTTAAGAAAAAGCAAGGCGGTGGATATTATGTGCTGCCCGAAGACATTTTTGTTCGTCGCATGGTCAAGGATTTGGCATATGAGATAATACCCGCTCAGAATCTGGTAGTGGTTAAGACCTTGAGTGGTGCGGCACAAGGCGTGGCGGCAGCCCTGGACGGCGCCAACCTGGAGAGCATCATTGGCAGTGTTGCAGGTGACGATACCATCATGCTCATAGCAGCAGATAACGAACAAGCAAAGCTCTTGGCGCAGGCGATACAGTCATTAAAGAATTAGGAATCATAATGTGTCATTTTACGTGCTGCGATGCCAGCGCTTTGCCTCTCTAGCCCGACTTAAGATAAGGAAACAAAGTGAGTAACGATAACGCAAGAAAAAAAGCAGTCCTGGCATACTCTGGGGGTCTTGACACCTCCGTTTGTATCAAGTGGCTCATTGAAGAAAAGAACCTTGATGTCATCGCCTTGGTGGGCGACGTAGGGCAAAAGCGCCAGAGCCTGGACTTTATCAAGCAAAAGGCGCTCGACACCGGAGCCATAGATGCCGTTGTGGTAGACATGCGTGAGGAGTTTGCTGTTGAGTATCTCAGCAAAGCCCTGGCTGCCAATGCCCTTTATGAAAACAAGTACCCGCTGGTTTCTGCGCTCTCACGCCCCATTATTGTTAAGCATTTGGTGCGTGTGGCAGAAGAAAGCGGCGCTACCTACATTGCTCACGGCTGCACAGGTAAGGGCAACGACCAAGTACGCTTTGAGGTAGGAGTGCGCTCGCTTAATCCCGACATGCTTCACATAGCACCTCTGCGCGAGTGGGATCTTACCACCCGAGACTCCGAGATCGAGTGGGCCGAGGCGCACAACATTCCTGTGCCGGTATCAAAGGACTCGCCCTACTCAATCGATGACAATATGTGGGGCAGGGCCATAGAGTGCGGCGTGCTGGAAGATCCCTGGATCGAGCCGCCCTCCGATGTATACGAGCTCACGGTAGACCCAGACAAGGCACCGGATGCACCCACCTATCTCACTGTGGGCTTTGAGGCGGGTCTGCCGGTTTCTGTTGACGGAGTGCAGATGAGCTTCCAAGAAGTGCTCTCCTGCTTGAACAAGGTTGCCGGGTCAAATGGTTGTGGACGCATTGACATGATTGAAAACAGGCTGGTAGGTGTCAAAAGTCGCGAGGTCTATGAGTGCCCCGGCGCTCTTACGCTTATCAAGGCTCATAGGGAGTTAGAGGATCTGGTCTTGGAGCGCGACCTGCTGAGATACAAGGCTCGGCTCGAGCAAGACTGGGCCATCTATGTGTACGAGGGTAAATGGTTTAGCCCACTTAAGGAGGCGCTCGATGCCTTCATTGCCACTACGCAGCAAGTGGTAACCGGCGAGGTGCGACTCAAGTTCTTCAAAGGCTCGATTATTGTGGCGGGCCGCAAAAGCCCCTACTCTCTCTACGACCATGCCCTTGCCACCTATGGAGCAGAAGACAGCTTTGACCGCAACAGCGCCAAGGGCTTTTTGGACATTTATGGTCTGTACCTCGAAACCTGGGCTCGCCAGCAACGCAAGCTTTAGGGAGTGATGATATGACTACAGACAAGGCTCTTTGGGCAGGGCGTTTTGAGGAATCAGTTGCTGATGAGATGCAGGCATTTGGAGCCTCTTTGCCGGTAGATGTGCGGCTTTGGCCAGAAGACATTGCCGGATCTTGGGCACATGCCGACATGCTTGCTGCGCAAGGCATTATCTCCGAGGCCGATAACAAAGCCATTCAAGAAGGCTTGGAGTCCATAGCGCACGACATTGTCCAAGACAAACTCGAGTTTGACATTGCAAGCGAAGACATTCATATGGCCATCGAAGGTGAGCTCACGCACCGCATTGGCGAGCCAGGCAAGAAACTCCACACGGGCAGGAGCCGAAACGATCAAGTGGTTACGGACTTTAGACTGTACTGCGTGCAGGCCTCAGAGGAGCTGCAAGAAGAATTGCATGAACTCCGCATGACTATCATAGAGGTGGCAGAGGGTAATCTTGAAGTAATACTGCCCGGCTATACACATCTACAAAAGGCTCAGCCAGTATTGCTTGCTCAGCACCTTCTGGCTTGGCAGGCCATGCTTGAACGCGACAGCCTGCGCTTTAAACAGGCGTGCTTTGCTGCTGACGCCTCACCCTTGGGCGCTGCTGCCTTGGCGGGCACGCCGCACAACATCAGCCGCGAGGCCACTGCCAGGGCTCTGGGTTTTAGTCGCATCATCCCCAACTCCATGGACGCCGTCTCTGACAGAGACTTTGCCTGCGACTTCATCTATGCCGCCGCTATGACCATGATGCACCTCTCAAGAATGTGCGAGGAGCTCATCTTGTGGTCCACCGAAGAGTTTGGTTTCATCACCCTCTCCGACGCCTTTTCTACAGGCTCTTCCATCATGCCACAGAAGAAAAATGCAGACTTTGCCGAGCTTACCCGGGGCAAGACCGGCAGGGTCTATGGCAGCTTAATGGGCATACTCACCACCCTCAAGTCGCTTCCGCTAACCTATAACAAGGACTTACAAGAAGACAAGGAAGGACTTTTTGATGCGCATGATACGCTGACCCTTTGCATCACAGCAGTGCGCGGCATGATTGCGAGCATGACGATCAATAGCAAGCGCATGCTTGAGGCTGCCCAGGGCGGCTACATGGCCGCTACCGACCTTGCCGACTGGCTCGCTGCTCGCGGCATGGCTTTTCGCGATGCTCACGAAGTGGTAGGCCAAGCAGTGCTCTACGCAGAAAAACAAGGTAAACGACTCGACGAGCTCAGCCTCGAAGAACTCCAACAGCATTCAAACGAGTTTACCTCCGACGCCCTCAAGGTTCTGGACATCAAGCATGTCGTCGAAGCCCGCACCAGTCCAGGCGGCACCTCCCTAAAAAGCGTTAAGCAGCAGCTGGATGATCTGAGGTCGCTAAGGTGACAAGGCGACATGAGGGCATGGTGCGGTTGGTCTGAGCCTTGACAACGGGTACAATGGGCTTATGAAGCTAAATGGTGCAACAGCTTTGGTGCGCGCGCTTGAGGATTTGGGAGTCAAGCATATCTTTGGCTTGCCTGGTGTGCAAAATAGCCAGGTCTATGATGCCTTATTGGACTCTCCCATTGAGCATGTCTTGGTGCGCCATGAACAGGCGGCTGTTCATATGGCAGACGGCTATGCTCGTGCTACTGGTGGCACAGGAGTTGTTTTGGTTACCAGTGGGCCGGGTGCTACCAATACGGTCACCGGCATTGCCACGGCGTATATGGACTCAGTGCCCGTGGTGGTCATCACGGGACAAGTGCCTACGACCGCCATGGGCACCGATGCCTTTCAAGAGGCCGATATCACCACCATCACACTGCCTATCACCAAGCACAGTTATCTGCTGGGCAACGTTGACGAATTGGTGCCTTCGGTGTTTGAAGCCTTTTATCTGGCGAGCAGCGGACGACCGGGGCCAGTGCTCATCGACATACCTCTCAATGTAGCTGCCGGGCAGGCTCTCTATAAAAGGCCTGCTGCCAAGCCGTCTTTGCCCTCCTACAAACCCACTATCAAGGGCAATGCCCGGCAGGTTAAGGCTGCTGCAGAGCTTATCGTCTCTGCAGCTAAGCCGGTGCTGCTTGCTGGCGGGGGAGTGGTGAGCTCCGGAGCTTCTGAGGCGCTGGTAAGCTTGGCAGAGCAAAACGGTATACCGGTAGTTTCTACCCTGTTAGCTAAGGGAGCTATTGCTTCTGATCACCCGCTCTATGGAGGGCAGCCCGGTGTATATGGAACAATTGCCGCAAACACTTTGCTGCAGGAGGCTGATGTTGTCATAGCGGTAGGCACCAAGTTTTCTGAGCGCATCACTGGAAACGCAACAGAATTTGCTCCTCAGGCCCAGATCATTCACATCGACATAGATCCCGCTGAAATTGGAAAGAACATCCGCGTGGACATACCCATTGTAGGTGATGCTAACGTGGTGCTTGCTGCGCTCTTAGAGCGCCTGGGCACATGTGGTGCGAGTGCAGGCAGGATAACGGGAAAGAAGGACAAACAGTCTTGCTCAAGCCCTGCTCCTGATAATACCACCCATCAGGTGTTTTCTGTGCTTAATCAGCTTTTGAGTGAGCGGCAGCAAGAGAGTGATGTCATCATTACGACAGACGTGGGCCAACATCAACTTTGGGCAAGCCACCTTATTGACGTGGACATTCCGCGGCGCTTTTTAACCTCTGGCGGTCTGGGCACCATGGGCTTTGGTTTACCCGCAGCACTTGGCGCACAACTGGCTTACCCAGAAGCGCTCGTGCTTTGCATCAGCGGCGATGGCTCTTTTCAAATGAATCTACAAGAAATGGCCACGGCAATTGCTCAAAAATTGCCAATCAAAGTAGCAATAATTAATAACGAGAGTCTCGGTTTGGTACGCCAGTATCAGGAGCTCTTCTTAGGGCAACGAGTCACTCAAACACACCTGGAGGCGTTGCCAAATTATGTCAGGCTGGCTGGAGCCTACGGCTGGCAAGGGAAAAGCCTTTGCTTGGGAAAGCTGGACCAAGGCAGCAACAACCAGGCAGACGATAGTAGTATAAAAGAGGCGTTCAGCTGGCTGATTGAATCTGTAGGACCAGCTTTGTTGGAAATTGTCGTGCCTACCGAGGATCTGCTCACCCCATTCGTCAAACCAGGTGGCTCGCTTTTGGAGGTGGTTGAAGGTGCCTGAGCACACACTCTCCATCCTGGTAGATAACAAACCCGGTGTACTCACGCGTGTTACCGGGCTCATTGCCAGGCGCGGCTACAATATCGAAAGTCTTGCTGTGGACAAGACCCAAGACCCCAGTCTTTCGCGCGTTACCCTGGTAACAACGGCCGAGGATGTTTCCATTGAGCAAATCAAAAAGCAGCTGCATAAGCTTATTAACGTACACAAAATCACCGAACTTGCTCCTGAGGATTCGATTGACAGAGAGTTGGCGCTCTTTAAGGTCACAGTTGAGGTGGACAGGCGCTCAGAGCTCATCCAGCTTGCCGAGATGTTCAAGGCGCAGGTTGTTGATGTAGCTGCCAGCACCCTCACTATAGAGGCAGCCGGAGAGCGCACCACCATTGCCCAGCTGGAAGAACTGCTTGCCCCCTACGGCATCGTAGAAACCGCCCGCAGCGGCAAGCTCGCCTTGCCACGCGAAAAGACTTGAGCCAACTGCTGTAACAGGAAGCTGCTCATGAAACTGGACACAAGAGTGCATACCGCTCTGGACGTTTTGCAGGGGCAGGGGTTTGAAGCCTTTGTTGTTGGCGGATGCGTGCGCGACAGCTTGATGGGGCTTACGCCAAAGGACTGGGATGTGTGTACCAGTGCTCTTCCGAGCGAGGTGCTGGGTTGCTTTGGTAACTATCCAGTGCATGAAACGGGGCTCAAGCATGGCACGATAACTGTTTTGATAGAGCAACTGCCTGTGGAAATTACCACCTATCGTCAAGATGGCACCTATGAAGACTGCCGTAGGCCCAGCGAGGTTACCTTTGTGCGGAGCTTGGAAGAAGACCTTGCCCGCAGGGACTTTACAATGAATGCCCTGGCCTACCACCCTGCTGGCGGGCTGACAGACCCTTTTGGTGGCGCAGAGGATATACACAATAAGCTTATTCGCTGTGTAGGAGACCCTGCCAAGCGCTTCAATGAAGATGGGCTGCGCATCATGCGTGCCTTGCGCTTTGCTTCGCTCTTGGGCTTTGAGCTTGAGGAGCACACTGCCGAGGCCGTACATAGTCATAAGGAGCTCCTGCAAAAAGTCTCAGCCGAGCGCCTGGCTCATGAACTCACGCAACTGCTCAAAGGCAGGCAGGTGTGCGAGGTCTTGCTCAAGTACTCAGACGTGCTCGAGGTGTTTATCCCTGAGATTAAAAGCATGGTTGGTACCGAGCAAAACAACCCCTACCACCTTTACGATATTTGGGGTCATACGGTAAGGAGCGTTGCCGCTGCACCAGCAAGCAAGGTCGTGCGCCTGGCCATGCTCTTCCACGACAGCGGCAAGCCCTCTACGCGCTCGACTGATGCACACGGCATCGGTCATTTTTATGGGCACAGCAAGAAAAGCGTAGACATAGCCCACACCGTGCTCAAGCGCTTGAGATTTGATACCAAGACCATAGAAGCAGTAGTTGAGCTCATCACCTGGCACGACACAACCATACAAGTACAGAAGGTGGCCAGGTGGCTCGCTCGCCTGGGAGAAGAGCGTTTTGAGCAGCTTCTCCAAGTGCAAGAAGCAGACCTTGCAGCCAAGTCAAACAAGGACAGACAAGAACAAGAGGCGCATATAGCAGCGCTGTGGCAGCGGTATAGAGAGATCCTTGAAGAGCAGCAGTGCTTTAGGCTCAAAGACCTTGCCATTAGCGGAGACGACCTCATTACTCTTGGAATGGAGCCAGGCACTCTGCTCGGCTGCGTATTAAACGAACTCCTTGGCAGTGTCATGGACGGCAAGCTACCTAACGAAAAGCAGGCTTTACTTGCTGCGGCGCGCCAGCTTGCCCATCCTGCCAATTTTGGCAGCTTGGCGGAGGGTTGCAACCATCCCTCAACGGCAACTGATGTATTATGTAAAGAGAGCAAGTTTACAGGGTAAAAGATGCTTCAACTACTGGTCATGCGCAGGTGTCAATACAAGAGCATGACGACTGTCGAGATTAAGGCGAGCCTCTATCTTCTCAAAAGCCAAAAGGAAGCAAGATGCAAGTAAAACAGTATTTAAGATTTCTCGCTCAACAAAGAAAGCTCCAACACTTCTTTAGTAATGGAGTTTTAAGCTACAGCATTGCGTTGTTGGCCTTAATGGTGTTATCTCTTGTTACGTACTCGAGCGCTGAGTCTGTTGATTACTGGGCGCTCTTGATATTTGGAGCTTTCTTTGTCTTAGTCAACGCAGGGCTCTTAGCTGGCTTGCTTACGGCGCAGTTTAGTGCCTCTCATAATGAGTATGTTTTGTTTCTGGGGTTTACCAGAACTCAGCTGAGGCATCTAATGCGTGTGGCCTCCTTGCCTGTGACAGTTACCGCAGCTCTATTTTTCTTCATCGCAATTACGGGCGACTTCTCAATACTGCCTCGTCTTGGCCTTACCGTTCTTTTCATCTTGCTTGGAGACCTTCTCTGCACGGCTTTCTTGAGCCTCATTAACCGGTGGGGGTCGGCAAGCCAAAAGCCAAGGGCGCAAGCGCGTGGTCACAAAACAACTTTCAGGGCTTTCAAAACTCCACGCAGAGCGTTCTTTTCCAAGGATTTTCATGTAGTCAGTAAGCCAGGAATGATTATTGCGGGCGCCAGCTTTTTGGTGGCGATAATCTTCGTAACAATTTTTGCCTCGCTGGTTTTTTATTGGCAGGTTTTTGCAGGCTGCCTCCTTGTCGTAGTATACTCGGGCGTACTTGCTGTTTCTGGGCAGTATGGCGATGAGGTGGCAGCCTATCACTATTACCGCTATCACCTGCGATTAACCGACCGTCAAATCATCGCCTATAAAATGCCCCTTACCCTCTTATGTATCATTGTTCCTGCTTGCCTGTTTACGCTCTGCGTGGGCTTGATAGCGTCCTTTGAAATTTGGCAGTTTATCCTATTACCGATCATAATTGGTTTTATGGCTCTGCTTTGCTATTCCCTCAACTGGTGGTATGTGGATGCACTGCGCGAAGAACGGACAACCCATCTGCTCCATGAGCTTACCTCACTACTTTTCTCGATTCTGCCGATTTTAGCCCCTCTTTATCTGATGGGCTCTCGACTCACCTTACTCATTGTCAAATCTAGTCGCAAGAAGAGGACTCGCCATGCTTGAAGTAAAGAATGTCTCTGCATCGTACGGCTCATTTAAGGCTCTCATAGATGTATCGCTCTCTTTGGCAGACGGGGAGATATTGGGAGTTGTAGGCCCAAATGGAGCCGGCAAAACCACGCTCTTCCGTGTGCTTGCGCGCGTGGCAGATGGATATGAGGGCACGGTGACCCTGGACGGCCAGCCGCTCGCTAACCTTGCTGGCTCAGAGATTGGCTATCTTCCTGAGGCGCCCTTTCAGTTTGACTTCTTTACCCCAGTAGAGATGCTGTTGTTTGAGCGTACACTGAGACTGCCCCAGCTCTCCGAAGAAGAAGTCTTAAGGACACTCCACGATTTTGGCATGCAGAGCTACCTGCATAAACCCATCAAACGACTCTCCGCTGGACTCAAAAAGAGGGTAGCTCTTGCGGCCGCTTTTTTGGGGGAGCCACGCTTGCTGATTCTTGATGAACCTCTCAACACGATTGATGTTCAAACGGTTATCGTACTCAAGCGAATGATACAGCAAGCCAAAGCGCGAGGCGCAATCATATTGGTTTCGAGCCACGTTCTTGAGTTCTTTGATGGAATGATTGGGCGCATCGTATTTCTTGACCAGGGAGCCGTCCACCATTCTTCGACCAATGATCCCAGAAAAGCAGAAGAACTCTACACAGAGCTATTCTTGTCCAACTAAGAAGGTGTTTGCC
>WQXH01000057.1 GCA_009784945.1 Coriobacteriia bacterium
AGAGATGACTGCATCAAGGTTACAGATGGAGCTGTCTATAGTTAAGGCCTTGGTGTTTAAAGAGGAGAGCTCTGTTTTGTAGTCTGAGACAGAGCTTTTGAGGTCAGCTATGAGAGAGGGCATCTGGTTTATCTGGTTTGCATAGAGGGCTATGGTTGCCATGGGGTGGGATCCTTTTCTTTAGTCGGTCATCTTCTTGGTGTGTCAGGTATTACTTTTTACTTTCCGTAATGCCAACTCCTCAAGTGCTCTCTTCGCTTGCGCTGGAAAAAACCTGGTGGTAAATAGATTCCTCTGAATCATCCTCAAGCGCAGTTAGCTCTTTGTGCTTGCGATTGAGCTCTTCTTCAATTGCTGGTGTTATAGCGGTTCCAATTAATGGTCTGCTCATATCCCTAATCCTCTGGTCCTTATACTGGGCATTGTTGGATGGCTCGATACTGCTTATTCTGATGCCTGCGGGTCTCTATTGAATTCGCCGAGCGCTTCATCGAGGGCCAGATAGTTTTCTTTTATATCTTTTACAACACTGTTGTTGATTTCTTCCAAGATATCCTTAATACTACCAACGTTTTCGAGTATGTGATCGGTCTCAAGTTTATACGCATCAGCACCCCCGCCCTTCCATTTTCCTAGCAGAGTGGTGTTGGTCTTCTCAAATTTCTCCCTGATTAAATCATACTCAGCAATGGCTTCTTCGCTCTGACGCTCAAAACTTGCTATCTTATCGATGTCAGCCGATACAAAGGAGTCTCCCATGATCTTTTTCCTTTCAGTACTTTATGAACTTCAACTTTAATAAACTGTCTGCCTCAACGTCATAGAAATACCCATCGCCTTTTTCACACTTGGCGTAGTCTTCCCTTAAGGACTTGATATCCATACTACCAAAAATAGTCTTTTGCCCACGCTCGCTAGCAAACTCAGCAATATTGTCGAGTAAGAAGACTACAGAGGCCATGTTATTGAAAAATGCGTTCTGTTCAGCATCGCTGATCCTTTGAACATCAGAAAAAACAAATGCGAATCCCTGCTCACCTGCTACTGCAACCAGCTGAGAGAGGATGGTGTTGATAAAATACTTATTCTCAACAGCGCTCAGGTACACCATTTTGCTCTGCACCACAAATACGGTAAATGGTGTTTGCTCTGTGCTGCAGCCGGGAATTTTGTTAAACTCCTTTGAAAGCTCTTTGCTTACTCCATACATTCCCGCTAAAAACCTTTTATCAAGGCTTGCGTAGTTCTCATTGAGGTACACATAAAACTGCTGAAGTGGTGACAGCTTTCTTGTTACTACAGTGCCATCGTTAAGTGCCAGTTCTCTTTCTTCAAACCTATTGATTAACACTGAATCAGTAGTGCTGTTCATGCTGTCGTAGATTGGTTTTAGCTGGTTGCGGCCATCGTCAAAGAAAACAAATCTTGTCTCTTTTTCTTTGTCCTCAAAGCCACTTATCAGCAAGTGTAGCAAATTGGTCTTACCAAACTCCTTTTTTCCATAAATGACAACAACAGGCTGTTTTTTTAAATCAACACCTACTGGGTAGAAGTCAACATAGTCTAAACCAACACTCACCAATCTCTCCAAAGAACCTTTATCGCTTTTTGGCTGTTGTTTTAGCCTTTCGTAGTCATCTCTCGTCAACTCATTAGGAAAGGTCTGATACTTCTTAACTCGCTTTGAGTATTGGTTGTTTTGATAAGAAAACTTCTCCTTGATTCTTTCGAGGAAAGCCTCCTTTGTGTCTGTGCCCCCTTCTGCATCCTCTTGGCTAAAAGGAAGGACGCATTGTACTTCATAGGGCAAATTCATCTGGAAGGTTCCTGTAGCCCCCTCAGGCTTTACTGTTACGTTGGCAAAACCATGGCCTGGATTGTTGCCAATCATATCGACCTTGGCAATGAAAATATCCAGATATTTATCCTGGGGCATTTCGAGGGCTACCTTTTGCTTAAAGCTTCCCAGATAAGAGGTGACACCCTTTGTCTCAGCCGCCGTTATAACAATCGTGATTCCCTTAGACAGTCCATCGCGGCACAGTTTTGCGAGCTTCTCGCCATACGAGAAGTATCGGGGCTCATCAATGAAGGCGTTGAGGTTGTCAATTATCAGTGTTGTATGCAGTGGCTGCTTGTCTGCATCTCTAAAGTTCTTGCCATCAAGCTCTTTGACGTTTTTTCTTAAGATGCTTTCCATTATCTTAAAGACACGTTTTACGTATTCCTCATTTGAGTTATCAAAGTAAGCAGACACCAGAGGCATCTCTTTGTACTCGGACAACGCTCCGCCAAAATCAAGAATGAAGATCTGTTCCTGTTTCTCGTTATATTGCTTGTGGAGGATGTTGATTAACGCTTTGAGAAATGTCGTCTTGCCGCTCATGGCAGAGCCAAAGATAAATACATTTGAATCCAGTAAATCAATGACAAAGGGCGGCTGCATTTGGATTATTGGGATATCAAATTTGCCTAATGTGCAAAGCATTTTGTCAAGGCTCATCACAACCCCCTCCACTCTGTTGTATCCAGTATTTCTCTCGGAAGCGGAGGTAAGAAAACCTGACGCGGTTTTTCTCTATCTTTACTAATCTCTATTATCGTATTGGTGATATAGGCTAGTTGTGTATCATGCTCGTTGATTCGCTCACTCTGCTTCTTTTCAGTTTCGTTGTCTTTTTTCGATTGATAGAACTCATCGTTATACCTGCCAGAATTGGTGGTTTGCGTAACTACAACAGGTGGCTCTATATTCATATTCTTATTTGCTCCCGTGTAAGCCGATTGAAAGTACTCAAACCGTGTTCCTGTTCCAACAAGCAGGTAGGCACGTCCATTGAGCGGCATCGTAGGTGCAGCAGCTGCTGGGCTGCCAATCATCTCTTTTGAAGCCTGCTTTGTGGCAACCTTCAGGCATATCCTGGCTTTTGAATTGACTCTTATGTCATCAGTGATGGCGCCTTCGATATTCTGCGATACGAGCACAATATGAAAACCAAGAGTTCTGCCGACTCTAGCTATGGTGGTTATCTCTGCAATGAAATCTATGTCGTTGCTCTCGTTTGAAAACCTCTTGAGCTCTGTAAACTCGTCTACAACCAAAATGAGGTGAGATAGAGGAGAAAACTCCTTGATATCCCTCTCAAGAGCTCCAGCTTGCTTTTCATTGAGCTTCTTTTTTAGCCTTTCGATTTCATCGCACTTGCCTGGTTGGGTCTGCAGCTCCTTTATCTGCTTGATGATTCTCAGTGCTCTGATGTACGAATCAACATTGTCTACCCCCAAGCTTGAGAGCAGCAGTTTGCGCCTCTTGATTTCTGCATTGAGGGACTCGAGGAAGCGTTTGAGCATGTATGCTGCCGCAGTTCCCTCTTCTTCTCCGGCAGTGTCAGTTACCTCGCCAACGCAGTGGGGCAGGCTTCCCAAGCGATCAGAAAAACCTCCACCTTTCATATCCACAAGCATCAAATTCAAGTCCATGGGAGAAAACTTCATACACAACCCTATTAAGTAAGTGATTATTGTCTCTGATTTTCCTGACCCAGTGGTACCTGCAACAAGCATATGGGGGCCATCTGCTTTCTCGTAAAGATCAAGATACATGGAGCCATACTCATTCTTGCCTACTGCTACGCAGAGATTCTTGGTAACGTCGTTCTTCTCTATGCTTTCCCAACTTTCCAAAATGCTCGTCTTTACCTCGTCACCTGCAATTTTCTGTGAGTCATAGCCGTAGAGTTCAAACAGGGTTACCATGGAGGGAACCTTGGCATTCTCAGCGATTCTTGTGTAATAGATTGCGCTTAACTGTCTAAAAGCCAGGCTGAACTGGTCGCTATATTCACTTTCATTGAATATATACTCATTCTCAAAGTGCTTATATTCAATAAGCTTGTCCGTATCACTTGCCTTAGTTGCGTCGCCGCTGCCCTCACTTAAGACGTTGAGCGTCTCTCTGCTCAATATGTTGTACCTTAAGCTGCTCTTTCTCTCTTTGGTATTGTCTTTGTCAATATTGACTATGTTGCCACAGTACTTTGGGAGCATGTCCTTGATTGATTGTATGAAAATAAAGGTAAGCCCCATAGAGTTTACATAGGGCTCGCCTTCTTTGGGCACCTCCGGTAGGAATTTTGAGAATCCTATCTCTTTGATATCGTAATCGCAAAAGACCACACATACAATTTGGGTGAGGTTTTGTGTAGTGTCTTCTTCTTCATCCTTTTCTTCACCTTTGCTCTTTGAGCGCTCATTCATGATGCTCAGCAGCTGTCCAAAGACAATACCTGAGCTATCTTTATCAAACACAAATTGTGAGATTCCCTCAAAGAGCTCATTTGAATGGGGTAGATACCTGTAGTTCTGCAGTATTTCGTTTTGCTTTGCAACATCATCTTCTTTGTCAAAGAAAAACACGAACTGCAGGTCTTCGGGAGAGTGATAGTACGCTAACTCAAAGATTACGTGCTGAACGAAGTTTCTTGATGTGTCTGCATCATTGGATATCACACCCAATGCTCCGCTTGATTGTAGGTCTAACAATAGAGGTGGCTTGCTGCGGTCTTCGCTTCTCAGGTAGTTAAAGCCAACAACCTCGTTTCGGTCGCGCGCGTCTATGCCTTTATTCGCAAAATTATAGGCAAGGTCAGTGAGTAGAAACTTGTTTTTGTCTTCGTTAGCTATTTCTTCAGGAGCCATTTTCTTGAGAAGTTTCCTGCTCTTACTTGAAGGAAGTATAATCTCAATTCTGTCCCTTTTCTTTTTGTAGTAGATATCGTAGAAAATATTATCTTTCTTTTCGCTCTTAATCTCAAAAAGTGGCTTAACCTCGTCAGATGCTCCAAGGCGTATTTTCATAAAATCATTATCATTTTGTGAACGAGCGAATATCATGCTGTTGATTTCTGAGATGTTCTTAAAAATGGTGTCCATGTTTGGGTACACGCTATTTAAGTAGTTGATGTCACTCTTTTGCCATTCATGAATTGTCTGGATCTTTCTGCGGATATAGTTCTCGTAATTGCTCTTCCACTCATCAATATTGCCTTTGTACTCCTTTTTCTGTTTCATAAAATTGTAGAGAGACGTTACCAAAGCCACTACACCCATGGCACCTGACATCAGAAGCATGGTGTTTCCCATGGCTGCAGCATCTGGGGCAATCAGCATAATGAGTTGTCGAGCGGCTAGCATTCCCGCAGTTGATAGCACTGTAGGAATAATCACATCAAGGAAAGATGCCTTGTCCTTCTCTGGCATGTCTCCGGGAGGGATAATATCTATGACCGAAGGCTCTATGACGTTTAGTCGTCGCGTGCTGATATTATACTCGAGGGAATCATCGGACTCTAAAATGTAACTACCTGCTGTTGCCTTGAACAAGACCTGAGGAGTTACTGTTGTCTCCAGGGTAATCAAAACACTGCTGGAAGTAACAAAGCCAAGATCATTGAGTTTCATATCCAGGGATCTCGTGCCATCTACCTCTGCAGTAGTGTCGATAACGTTGAACTTTCCTTTGGAACTGTAAAGAACCTGGAGCTCCTTGCGTGTCTTCAGGTATGTATCTAGAAGCGTGAAGTGCTCTTTGTATTTGCCTTCTTTCTTTAGCCCAAAGTAAAGAGACTCGATTAGCGTTTTTAGCGTGATGTCCTTAAGTACGAGAAAGGACAGTTCCTCTGAAAAATCGTTTCCTTCAAACACCGCCGAGATCATTATTTCGTTGTTTTTCATGGCTCTATCCTTCTGAGTCCTCAACACTTGCAGCCGCCTGGGCAAGTAATTCTTTGAACCTGGATTCAGCATCAGGAATTACTATTGGCTTCCGCTTTGGCAATTGAGGAATACCCCGTTCTGGAATAGTGAAGGGCTTTATCGAGACAGACGGAGCCTTGCTTACGGCGACAACAGGTTGGCTCCTTTTGACCTGCTTAAAAGGCCTTGCATTAAAGCTGACCTTTGCAGCAATCGGCAAATTGACATTTATGTTAACAGGTTCACTGAAAGTCTTCTTGTTAAAATGTGGCTTTTTGGCAGCCGGCAGTTTAGGCCTCGGGTGCTCAGGCTTGACATAAACCTTCTTGTCAAAATGTGGCTTTTTGGCAGCCGGCAGTTTAGGCCTTGGCTGCTCAGGCTTAATGAAGCCCTTAATCTGCATACTAGGCTGTGCTATTTTTGGCAGCCTGGGCTTTTTCTGCTTGGTTTTCTTGATAGGCTTAAATGCGATACCAGGTTTGATAAAAGTCGGCAATTCCACTTTAGGCCGCTCAGATACATTGGAAGACTTTATCTTGGCAAGAAGTGCAGAGACTCTTTGTATGCCTTGTTGTGTTTTTTCTGGTATGACAAATGGATTCTGCTCATTCGAAAGCAGAGAAGGTTTAGGCATGGTGCCCTGTATATTGCGCCATTCCTTTCTTGAAGGCTCAAAGCGTCTTGCCTTTTCTATGTGTTGCTCTAGATTGCCAGAAATGACCGGCTGAACCTTTTTCCATTTTTTTAAAGGCTTTGTCGCAGTATCCAACTTCTCATATGTTGGAAGATCAGGCTGCTTGATTCTTGGTTTCTTAAAGCGCTTCTTGGGAGAAGTCACTTTCTGAAGCTTTGGTAGTTCTAGATTATTAGCTCTCTCATATCTCTCTATGTGTTCAACCCGAGGCTTTGAGTGTTTTGGTGCTGCTGGTAATACCGGCTCATCAAACACGGGTATCACGACTGGGTTGATTTGTAGTTCAGGTTTTGCTCTCGGCTCAATGGTAACCAAGGCATGCTCTGGTTTAATGAATGCCTTGACCTCAATCGGGCCAAAAAGAGTAATCGGTTTCAGATTTGGCTCAGGAGCATCAATGGTGACATTCTCCAGTAGCTCAAGTTGCTCGGCAAAGGCAATTCTTTGTTGATACAAGTCAAGCTCAGTTTCGTATTGCAGTAGCTGTTGATCGCTTAGCACTGCCAACTGCTCATCGCCTAGTACTCTAAATGCCACGATTATCCCTCTATTTCCGTGTGCTTGCCTGCATTCCTGTCCTGTCATCCAAGCAGGAACACAGGCAAGTCAGCCGTCTCCTAGCCTATGTTGTCAGCTATTCCCTTATCGGTATCAACAAAGTTCGTTCTGTTTGCCTCAAGCACTTCGGACATACTCTTTATCGCACTAGGAAGATCTTCAACAACAAATTTATTGACGTCGCTATCAATAAATTTAACGAGTGCGTCTTTGGTTTCGCCTTCCATCTCGGATATAGCATTTTTTAACGACGTGATGAAATCATCACCAGCTGTTTTGAAATCCCGAGAAGTTGTTTCGATATCCGATACAGCAGTAGCAACGCTTTCATTAACTATTCTACAACCTGCCATTCTTAGCCTCCTTTTTATTGACTGTTTCCTTCACCAAGCTGATCGTCCAGACCATCAGCGCCCGGTATAGCATCCAAGGTTCCTTGAATGATATCCTCCAAGGCCTTTAGTAAATCAGGCAAGGCTTCTTCAAAAAGAGGCTCCTCGATGTTTTTCGCATGAAAAACCAAGAAGCCATCAGCGGCGGCACCACTGAAATTGCTGGGGATCAATCCGCCCACCGTTGTCGATAAAGATTCGCGCAGGTTCCTTGCAGTTGTTTCATAGTCTTCAATTGCAGTTAGTGCGTTTTGTAGCATTTCTGGTGTCATGTTTACCGTGCCTGTGCTACCCATTGCCATTGTTTGTTCCTCCTTTTAGGTTAGGGGTTTATGCTCTGATCTAGTTCTTCATACTTAATAAAAACATCCTTGTAGTGCCTGGTTCCATTAATCTCTGTCAGCGTAGAAGATACATGTTGAATTACCAGCAAGAGATCTTCGATAGGCTGAAGAAGAACCTTGTCTGCCTTCAACTCTACCGCCTTGCCCGCCGGTGTATCCAACGCAGTTGATAAATCCTCGTACATGCCCTTAAGCTTGTTCTTTAGTTTCTTGGTTCTAGTTTCCAAAGCATCCATTTCTGATGACGCTGTAGTAAAAGCAGTGTCATCCAAGAGTATGTCATGTGACAGCGGCACTAACTATCACCTCCCGTCTTTGCTTCATTGATCTTCTCAAGCAGCGGCTCTCTCATTTCTTCTGCCAGGAGTGCACAAAGCTGCTCGGCTTCGGTATATTCTCTCATGTCAATATAGCACTGGATACGGAAGGTCACCGCCAATAGATCCGTTGGGTCTTTAATCATGGCTTTTCTAAAATACTTAATAAGCTCTTGATACTTTTGATCCGCATCGGGCTGACCCAGTTCTTTCATGGCGTTTACTTCGGTATATTTTCCCATATATACACTTGGGATGGCTTCGCTGGCTTGTAGTTTCCTGGCGTAATCAATAACTCGATTAAAATCCTTTTCTAAAGTATAAGCACCAACGTAGAGCCTGTTTATCTGGTCTAGGTTCTTATTAGAGTACTCGATAGCTGCTTCTTCATCCAGCTTGTAGCTGCCCTGAGCAGCCTCGGGCTCGTCTTCGATCTCGGTAAAATACTCTCTGCTTCCCTCTTCATCAGGCTCCACGCCTTCAACCAGTTCCTCCAAACCGTAATCACCTAAGTCTTCGGCAATCCTAACCCTGTCGCTTTCAATCATCTCCTCAATGTCATACTCAGATAATTCAGTGGGAATAAACTCTCTGGTAACAACCTCGAACCCATTATTAAACGACATAGCAGGGTTTAGTGCCGCGTTAAGGCAGTTGATGACTATTACAGGCTCCTCAAGTTGCAGGTATATTTCTGCAGCATTAATGTAGCTTTCTACTACCTCATTAACCGTGGGCTGCGCCGTGGTTAATGCCTCAACGATAATAGCAAGGGCAGCTCCAAAGTGGTCTTTGTTGTGGTCAGTCTTATATTCTTCCAGCTCAAATGTCACACAGTCATAGTAATGCTCCATGGATGCGGAGGTGTATTTCTTAGCTTTTTCCAATTCTTTTCGCGCAGCATCAAAACGCTTTGCTTGGATTAGCAGCTTAAATGCAATGCTGTAGCCGATATAGAGAGAAGGTGCAGCCAGTTTTATCTGGTTGGCAGTGAGAAGCCCGTTTCTAATATCACTATTGATGCCATAGATAACCGCCTTACGCTGCAGAATGTCCAGGTCAATACCAACAAGCTGCTCTGCTTTTTCTAAATTGACCAGTGCATCATCAAACCTGCCAATGTCAAAACAAATGATGCCAAGTATGTTGTAGAGTTGGGTGAGGTTCTCTGGAGCGCAGCCCAGCTCTTCTGCTTTGGCAAAACTCTTCAGGGCATGTGCCATCTTTTCATTGGTAGCATAGGCATAACCCAGGTCGTAATGCCTGTTACCGTTGTTTGGATCACATAGAACAGCTTGGCTATAGTTTGTGATGGCATCGTCAAGACGTTCCAACGACATGCAAGCATTGCCAGCACACTTGTAGGCTTCTGGGTTCTTGTGTTCTCGCCTGATTGCCTGTTTTGCTAGACTCAGCGCCTTTTCGTTTTGTTGATTCAAAAAGGCCAGCCGAGAATCGGCAAGGAGTTGAGATACTGTTTCATTGCTGTCAGGCATTAAAGACCTCCGTTTTACGAGTGCACCTAATAACTTGTTATAGAACGACCAGTACTTAATTTGATTTCTTTGCCACCACTTGATGCCTAGTGGCAAAAATCACCAACAATTGTGCCACATTGACCTATAGTATCAGATTACAATTAATTCGCAAGAATACACGCCGTAGCCAATAATGTAAAAATGAGGCTATAATGCAGAGGTATGATTTCAGGCTGGAAAAATGCCAGAGCATCATGTAAGTTTAGATAGTCCTTTTCGTAGTGAGGGAAGAAGTAATGGCCATAAATTACGAGTACTACTACAATAACGCCAGAAGTAGATACAACAATGCCTGCGCAGAGATTATTGACTGTGAAAACAGGATAGGCGGCCTGCGAACGGATAGGCAGACTAAAAACAACCAAATCAACCAGCTCAGCGCCAGTATTAACAGCCATCAAACCGCCTTAGACAGTATGAAAAAGATAGTCAAGAGCTCTGAGAGTTTGACAACAGATTTAACATCTGTTGTCACCAAAACCAATCAGGCATCCTTGAATTACACAAGCATGGTTAACTCCAGCGCGGTGATTGGCAAAAACCTCAACAGCGTCTACAGCGATGAGGCAACAACAACCAAGCGCATTCTTAACAGTGTCCTTGAAGGTCTCTCCACCAAAAAGACAGGTCTGTCCACAAAGATCACAGAGTTAAAGGGGCAGCTGCGCACGGCTCGTTCAGACCTGCAAGACATAGATACAAAAATTGGTACAACTCAGACAAGCCTACAGCAGTGGAGAACCACAAGAACCAACGCCTCCATCGACATGGAGTACTATAGAAGGAAGATGAACGAGGCTGCCTAGTAGTCCGTTCTGTAAATAACCCATCTTATCAAACCGCAACTTCGTCCATCTTGTACTTCCAGTGATAGACCACCGGCACAGCGTTCACCTCATCAATGTAGCGGTAGATCCGCTCGACA
>WQXH01000058.1 GCA_009784945.1 Coriobacteriia bacterium
AGTTCAGTCTATACATCGTCATTCCGGGCTTGACCCGGAATCAATAATTCATGTTGGTAAGATTGCGGCTCGGTGGCCGCAATGACGGACAGAGTGTGGACAGTAACCAACTTACTTAACACAACTTACTTAACACAACATACTTAACACAACTTACTTAACACAACTTACTTAATGCAACATACTTAATGCATTCTCCTGAGCGCATCCAGCTGTACACACCGGCCTTTTGCACCAGCTTGGCACGACTATCACGCCTTGTTCCAGGCAAGCAGGCGGTTTATGGCATTCAGATACGCCTTAGCCGAAGAAACGATAATGTCTCCGTCTGCGCCTCGACCAGAAAACACCTGACCCTGCTCATTAGACAATTGTACCGAAACCTCGCCTAACGCGTCACTGCCACGGGTTATGGCCTGCACAGCAAACCTTAAAAGGTCTGCCTGCGGAGCTTTGACGAGCTCATCTATAGCCTTAAATGTGGCGTCAATGGGCCCCGTGCCAAAAGCATGGGTAGTGCATTTTTTGCCGCCAGGCCCTTCCAGTTCAATGGTTGCAGTGGCCTTTTTGGGCGTGCCACAAGAAACCTGTAAAACGCTGAGCTTCCAAAGTGCATCCTGCGAGCGACCATGCTCTGCCATGAGCGCTTCCAAATCCTCGTCATACATCTGGGCTTTCTTGTCAGCCAGGCTCACAAATCGCTCGTGCACCTGTAAGAAGGAGGCTTCGTCCAGGTCATAACCCAGCTCTGCCAGGCTATGCTTCAGCGCTGCTCGCCCACTCCTTCCAGTAAGCACTATTTGCGTTGGACGCGCACCTACTCGCACTGGATCGATGATCTCATAGGTGCGGGGATTTTTAAGCACACCGTCTTGATGGATGCCGCTGGAGTGGGCAAAGGCATTTGCCCCTACCACCGCCTTATGAGGAGAGAGCTTCATGCCCGAGATAGACATGACCAAACGAGAAGCTCGAGTGAGCTTGCCAAGGCTGATGTTGCACTCAACACCCATCTCCTCGCCATGTAAATCCAGAGCCACCGCCACCTCTTCTAGAGCTGCGTTGCCCGCCCGCTCTCCAATGCCGTTAATGGTACACTCCACCTGAGATGCTCCTGCTAAAACTCCGGCAATGCTCGATGCCGTTGCCATGCCCAAATCATTATGACAATGCACCGCCACAGTAACCTCGCTTGCGCCTTTGACGTGCGCTAGAAGCCAGCTGATTAGTTCGCCGTATTGATGCGGGAGCAAGGCGCCCGTAGTATCAGGCACATTAATGGTAGTAGCGCCCGCTTGAATAACTGCTTCAAGAACCCGAGCGAGGTAGGTCTTGTTGGCTCGCCCAGCATCCTCAGCAAAGAACTGTACGTCATCGGTGTAGTTACGGGCAAGCTTGACCGCCCCCACAGCGCTGTTAAGCGCATCATCCTCACTCATATTGAGCTTGTCCTTGAGATGACAGGGGCTCACACCAAGCCCTGTGTGGATGCGACCGCGCTGCGCCTTGGTGAGTGCCTCGCCTGCAGCCTCTACATCAGCTGCAACGGCGCGTGCCAATGCACAGACAACCGCCTGGTTGGCTACAAAGGCTGCAATCTCTTGCACGCTCGCAAAGTCTCCTGGGCTTGATGCCGGAAAGCCTGCCTCAATAATATCTACCTTGAGCCGTAGTAACTCGCGGACTATGGTGAGCTTTTCTGCACTGGACATACTACAGCCCGCGCTCTGCTCTCCATCGCGCAAGGTAGTGTCAAATATCTTAATGTGACGAGCCATGAGCATATCCTTAGCACCAGCCAGGCGCATTTATTCGGTGAGCAATCTGCCCCGCCCCAAAACCGTTGTCGATATTTACCACGCTCACCCCCCCTGCACAGGAGTTGAGCATACCAAGCAGTGCCGCCAGGCCACCAAAGCTGGCACCGTAGCCTACCGAGGTTGGCACAGCAACCACCGGCACATCCACCAGCCCTGCTACCAGCGAGGGTAGCGCTCCTTCCATGCCAGCAACCACAACCAATACGCGAGCGCTCTCCAAAAGCTCCCTCTGCTTGAGAACTCTGTGCACTCCTGCCACTCCCACATCGGTAAGCAGGCTCGTGTGCGAACCCATGAGGCAGGCGGTTATAGCCGCCTCTTCTGCCACAGGCAAGTCGCTCGTGCCCGCCGAACACACCACCACCTTGCCTACGCCTGTTGTGCTGGCCAGCACATCCACGCAGGTAGCACCAGCTATGCGCTTAGGCGCGGCGCGTCTATCAATATAAAGCATGCCGCAGCTCTCTACATAAACAGCGTCATTTGCTTTGGCTTTAAGAGCTTTAGCGTGTTCTTGGCTAGCCCGCGTAACCAGCGCCACCTCATGAGCAGCCACGAGCTTCGTGGCTATAGATGCCACCTGAGCGGGAGTTTTGCCCAAGCCAAAAACCACCTCGGGAAAGCCGCACCGCCTTGCTCTATCAAAGTCAAGCGTAGCAAAGCTCTCTATCTCTACCATAGTTCCTCTTTCTTTCAAGCTAAGGTCACAATCGTCTTACTGCCGCTTTCTTAGCTGTTTTCTTTGGTCGCTTCCTCAGGGCTCATGTACTTTATCTTTACTCGAATCTCTCGCTTCAAACCGCGTGCCAAAAAACAGTACATTCTGCCAAAATATACAGGTAATGAACGATTTTTCATCAAAAATAGAGCAATTCCACTCAATAATAGGCTGATTTGCGCTTTTTTGTACAAAAATTCGTTCATTACCTGCTTTTTTTGGCAGAGTGTGCTGATTTTTTGGCAAGGGAGCATAATCCACACCCGCGGTGAGTTTTTGTTGTGCTTCATGTGTTGCAGCTTACGGCTCAGCCTTATACTCCTGATCCTTATACTCTTGGTTGATTCTTTGTTACTCGTCATTGTTATAATACCTGAAGAAAGGAGCTCTCTATGCCTAACCCGGTAATCATAACGCTTGGACGGTTCGTGCAAGCTGTTGCCACGCTACGCGGCGGCGGTAGCGCTTTGCCTGGGCTCGTCGTAGAAAAGCTTGAGCCCAACTTTGCCGTAAGTGTTTTAGAGACTTTGCCAAAGGGCGTTGTACTCGTGTCTGGCACCAATGGCAAAACCACAACAGTCAAGATAGTCACCGAGCTTCTTGAAGCTTGCGGCCTGCGCGTCTTTACCAACGAGAGCGGTTCCAACTTCATGCGCGGAGTCATCTCATCTCTGCTCCAAAAGGTGAGCCTCAGCGGACGCTTGCAAGCCGACATAGCAGTGCTAGAGCTCGATGAGGCTCACGCTGTCAACTTTGTAGCTGTAATAAAACCCCACTACACCTTACTCCTCAATGTCATGCAAGACCAGACCGACCGTTTTGGAGAGGTTGATTACACCGCCAAGCTCCTTGCCTCCGTTGCTCGTGCCACTACCAAACTAGTAGTCCTCAATCAGCAAGACCCCCTTCTCTCCCAAATCCCCACAAATGAAAAGCTCTCTGCTGAGATCCGCTGGTTTGGCGAGCGGGGTTCTGAGTGTGTTATAGGCGACAGGGGTGACAGGGGGACTGCTGGTGACAGGGAAGGCGACAGGGGTGACAAGGGGACTGCTGGTGACAGGGAAGGCGACAGGGGTGACAAGGGGACTGCTGGTGACAGGGAAGGTGACAAGGGGACGGTTCCTGAAGGTGACAAGGGGACGGGGCGTTTGTCACCTTTCCAAGGTGACAAACGCCCCGTCCCCTTGTCACCTTCAGGAACCGTCCCCTTGTCACCTTCCCTGTCACCAGCAGTCCCCTTGTCACCCCTGTCGCCTTCCCTGTCACCTATCTGCACATTGCTCACAAGCTACTCCAGCAACACAGCTGGCTTTGAAGTAAGCGGTAAGAACTATTCGGCAACGCTTGCTCTCAAAGGTAAATATAACGCCTTGAATGCTGCAGCTGCGCTTGCCCTTGTACATGCCATTGCACCCCAGGTACCTGTTGAGAAACTGATTGAAGCACTTGCCCGGGTGCGCTCGGCCTTTGGACGCGGTGAGAGCATCAGCGTAGAGGGCACTCCTGTGGAGCTGATCCTGGTCAAAAACCCTGGCGGCTTTGAACAGGCATTGAAGAGCTTTGACCCTCGGGGTTCTGCCACCATGATTACCGTCAATGACGACTACGGCGATGGGCGCGACATCAGCTGGATATATGATGTGTGCTATGACTCGCTTAAGAGAGATGGTGTTGCCATGCTTGCGGGAAGTCGCACGTATGACATGGCACTTTGCCTGGAGTATAACGAGGTGCCTGTCAAGCATGCTGACCCAAAACTTGGCGATGCGCTCGACAGCTTCCTCGCCCATCAGCCCGCCTTGTTGCATCGTATCTTTTGCAGCTACACCACCATGATCACTTTACGCAAGCTTTTGGCCGCAAAAGCAAACTTGGAGCCTGGCTTATGAACACACACTGCCTCACCATACTCAACCTCTTTCCCCGCTTGCTTTCCAGGAACGGTGAGGCGGGCAATCTGCTCGCCCTACAAAAGCGTTGTGAGTGGCGAGGCATTGACGTAGAGCTGGTACACTTTGAGCCCAAAAGCAACCCGGCTCTCTGCGAGAAGGCAGACATCATCTTGGGAGGCGGCGGTCTTGAGAGTGGCCTTGCCTCCCTTGAGCCCGAGGTAGTGCGCATTGCACCCCAGCTCCACCAACTCATCGACAGGGGCACTCCAGCGCTTTTTGTGTGTGTCAGCTTTCAATTGATGGGCACATACGTAGAGTGCTCAAACGGCACGCGCCTTGAAGGAGCAGGCATCTTTTCCATGCACACCCTCTGGGAGCAGGAGCGCAAGACTGGCAATATTGTCACTTATAATAACAATTTTGGTGAGCTTATAGGCTACGAAAATCACCACGGCAAAACCATTCTCCAAAAAGATCAGCAGCCTCTGGGGCAGATTGCCAGCAGCCACGGCTATGGCAATAACGGCAGCGACAAAACTGAAGGCGCGCGCTACAAAAATGCCCTGGGAACCTACCTCTATGGCCCATTATTACCCAAGAATCCCCAAGTTGCAGATTTCCTCATAAGCAAGGCACTGGAAAATCGATTGGGCACATCCACAGAGCTTGCCCCCCTGCCAGATACCTGGCTCAAGCAAGCCCGCGCTGCTGCCAAAGCACGCCCACGCTAAGCCTATGTTACCGGTCACACTCACTGTCATTGCGAGCGTAGCGAAGCAATCCATTATGCTGCTTAAGACTGGATTACTTCACTTTGCTCGCAATGACAAAATGGCTTAAGCTAATGACATTGGGTCTGACCAGTAAGAAGCCTATTGCTCCCATTAGACAGGACTCACTCGTGAAAAACCACATTCTAACGCTCGTAAAAATCCTCGTTATTCTTGCTGGTATACTCCTCATCCTCAACGCAGTCTATATTGCCTATGTCTCCAATTTTCAAGTGGGTCAACTACTGGTTGGAGCTCTCGGTTTGGCTTTAGTGCTCTATGGCATTGCGTGGTACAGAAGCGGCAGGCATCGTATTGGCAACACCTCTCAGCAAGACAAAGAAGTGCTCCGGACAGAGGACGGAAAGAGGGTGCATCGCACGTTGCCCAGGTGGTTGCATGTTATTGTCATCCTCGCATGCACCTGCATCATCGGGTTTTGCTCATTTTTTGCCCTCTACGGTAGCAATAGTAATGCCGACTACACCGAAGATGCGGTCATCGTCTTAGGTGCATCGGTTCATGGCGAGCAAGTCAGCCTCACCTTGGCACATCGCCTCGACCAGGCAATTGCCTACCACGCACAAAACCCCGAGGCGCTCATTGTGGTGTCGGGAGGCCAAGGCCCCCAAGAGCACATTTCCGAAGCTCTGGCCATGGAGCGCTACCTCCTGGCAAGAGGCGTATCAGAAGAGGTCATCATCAAAGAAGATCAGTCCACCTCAACGCTCGAAAACTTCCTCTTTTCAGATATCATTCTTCAAAAGGAGCTTCAAGGATCTTACACAGCGGTTCTCATCACTACCGACTTTCACGTCTATCGAGCCTCAGGCATTGCCCAGCATGCCGGCATCGATGCCCGCCACATGGGCGCCCCCTCCCTCTGGTATGCCATACCTGTCAACTACCTCCGCGAGATTTTAGCCGTCATGCAGTTTTGGCTCCTCCCCCCAAGCCCTTGAGCTTAGGGAAACCTCAGCTGCTTTTTGCTCCAGCCCCGGCAGAGTATCACTTACAGGCTGTCAAGTAGTAGTTTGCATGCTTCCCTCGGAAAATCCGGCGAATCGATTTGCGAGAAGCTCTCAAGTAGTTCTCGAGTTTCCTTGCTTTGGGGAATCATATAACCCGACTCTCGAAAGAGGTCTTCTGCCAAAGAGCGATTTGAGCGCTCGAGCGCTTCAAAAAACCGTCTAGCTTGTGAGCCACCTGCCGTAGTAGCGAGAGCAGCAGCAATACCCTCCTGAGCCAGTTTGCTTTTGGCCAGCTCGTGCTGTGCTGAAATAACCTCTACAGCCTTTGGTTGCTGAGGTGGATAACTTCGGGGAATCATAGCAATGGCACTTGATATACAAGCATCGACGCAGGCCATACACTCTATACATTTATCAACATCAATGACACTGTTTTCTGTATTTGTAGCGCCGGTTGGGCAAACATAGAGGCAAATGCAATCTTTTCCGCATAGACGAACGTTTCTATATGCTGGCATATGGTGAGCTCCTTTACACCAATGAGATTCTAAACTTGGGAACCTTGCACACTGGACAGACATCAGGCAGTTCTTTATCAACCAGAACATACCCGCAAATTTCGCAGACAAAGACCTTCTTGTTTTCAAACAAGTCATTGCCCTCTGCGTCATATCTATCCAGCAGCACTTTTGTTGCTGTAGACACCCTCTCGTTCCAGACCAACGAACGCATCGCTCCTCTATCGGCATTTGCTTCTGCAGCCGTCTTAGCCGTAGAGAGTGTTGAGTCTAGATCGTTTTTTAGCATGCTGCTCATTTCGGTGAGTGTTTGCGAACCGCTTGCAACTGTTTTGGCCTTGAAGTAGCTGGCAAGAGCGCTAAAGGCGGTCATTTGATCCAAAAGAAGTTGCTTTTCGCAAGCCTTGGCGAGGTTTGAGCAAATGGCTGAAATTTCTCCATTTGATAAATCTCTCGGATCAAAAGAATGAGCAGCAGGAAGGCCAGCAGCGCCATCATCACAAGCACTCAACACTGAGGCAGCCAATACCGAAGCCCCTACAACAGTGGCTCCCTTTAAAAAAGTGCGTCGATCAAGCTCGCTTGAGGGCGGGTCGCCATGCACTGAAGGTTGGGGTGTCAGGCTCACTTACATTCCTCCTTTGACTAAAAATGGGTGACAGCATTATAGCAGTCCGACAGAATGGTGCTTCCTACCGCACTGCCATAGTGCCACACTGCCGGAGACAAAAGGTTACTGATCAGACCCAATGTCATTTAGTTAAGCTCGTCATTGCGAGGAGCGTAGCGACGAAGCAATCCATTATGCTGCTTAAGACTGGGTTGCTTCGCTTTGCTCGCAATGACAAAATGGCTTAAGTTAATGACATTGGATTAGGCCCAAGTCGTCATTGCGGGCTTGACCCGCAATCTGAGACGCATTTTGGTTAGATTGCGGCTCGGAGGCCGCAATGACGGACTACAGTCTAACGCTCTACAGTTACCTACAAGTTACTGCTCAGCCCCTGTATCACCATTACGGTGGTATCATGGTTGCCATATCAAAAAGATATTGCTATTTGAAAGGTGATTATGGTGAAACCTTTGAGCTTGAATGTTCGTGCCTCTACGCAAGGTGCCTGGCGTTTAGCGCTTATGTGCTCTTTCGTCCTCCTGGTGCTGGCAGCCCTGGTGGCTGGTCTTGCGCCTAAAACAAGTATTGCAGCAAGCCCCGCACATGAGGAAATCTCCATACTCTTTACTCACGATCTTCATTCTCACTATGACCCCGAGTCCTTCTTTGACAACGGCAAGCCTGCTGAGCGTGGCGGCTATGCACGCCTTGCAACGGCTATCGAGCAGGTCAAGCGCAACTACCCCGCCAGCTTTGTCTTTGATGCAGGCGACTTTGCCATGGGCACGCTCTACCAAACCATTTATTCCAGCGAGGCGTCTGAGCTGCGCATCATGGGGCAGATGGGCTACGATGCCCTTACCTTTGGCAACCACGAATATGACTACCGCGCCCAGGGCGCCAATGACATGCTTACGGCTGCGCTTGCAAGCAAGGACACTCTGCCGGCTCTCACCATTGCAAACATAGACTGGGAAGCTACCTTTGCCATGCCCGAGCTCAAAGAGGATGCCCTGGCGCTACAGGCAGCACTGGAGCGCTACGGAAATTCTGACTACCTCATCATCGAAAAAGGTGGCGTTAGGCTGGCAGTCTTTGGCCTCATGGGCATCAGCTCTGCCAACTATGCGCCTGTGTCTGGTCTCATCTTCAGCAATCCAATTGAGGCCGCTGGTGCCGTGGTCAAGAAAATACAGGCAGAGGCAGAGGCCGATATCATCATTTGCCTCTCTCATAGCGGCACCTATGACAACCCTAAAGAATCCGAAGATGAGCTGCTGGCCAGTGCTGTGCCAGATATAGACCTCATCGTTAGTGGTCACACTCACACCCGACTCGCCGAGCCCATCTACCTGGGCAACACAGCTGTGGTCTCTAGCGGACAACACGGCTATGAGCTGGGTCATGTGGTTCTTGCTCAAGAGGGAGACCGCTTCAAGGTTAGCAGTTATGAGCTGATTCCCATACGTGAGAGTCTCGCTAAGAATGCTCAGGTAGACAAAGCTGTTGATGGATTTCGTGAGCTCGTAGACGATCACTATCTCTCGCTCTTTGACTATGAGTTTGACCAAATGCTGGCCTTTTCGCCCTTTGACTTTACTCCCATAGAAAGCTTTGGGCTCATCCAAGGCGAGGAGCCCTTGGGCAATCTCATTGCAGATTCTTATAGAGAAGCTGTGCGTCAAGCTGAGGGCTCTGCGTATCAAGAGGTAGATATTGCGGTTGTTCCGCGAGGCGTTATCAGGGGCTCCTTTGCAACAGGGCCCATTACGGTATCTGACGCTTATAACGTGAGCAGCCTGGGCATTGGGCCAGACCGGGTGCCTGGATACCCTCTCGTCAGTATCTACCTTACAGGCGAGGAGCTTAAGACCATGGCCGAGGTAGACATTTCGGTCTCCACGCTGATGATTGATGCGCGCCTTTATGTTTCGGGCTTGTCTTATACCTATAACCCCAACCGTTTGCTGCTCAACCGCGTTACCGATGTGCAGCTCATGAGCCCCGAGGGCACACTTTCTGAGCTCGATAGCAAAAAGCTCTACCGCGTGGTAGGCGGGCTCTACTCCTGCCAGATGCTTGGTGAGGTGGAGTCGCGCTCCTTTGGCCTGCTCAAAGTTGTTCCAAAGGACGCAGACGGCGAGGCTATTGTCGACTTTGAGCAGCATATCGTTTATAGCGGTGGCAGGGAGCTCAAGGAGTGGGTCGCGCTTGCAGATTACCTGGTCTTCCTTTCTGCTCAATACGGCAGCTATGGTCTAGAAAACTACAACCAGGATTTAGGCAGAAAGATAGAAAACAACAGTACTTCACTGCCAGAGCTGCTCAAGAACCCCAACCATATTTTCTTCATCCTCCTAGCTGTGGTCGTTGTACTCTTGCTGATACTCGTTGTTGTCACTGCGCTCATTGTGCGCACTGTGCGCCGTCGAAAAAAGAAGCGCAATGTATAGACCATCGCCGCCGTCCTGTTGTTTTGTGCGCATGGCTCGAGCCACAGGGTGTAAAATTCACTCCAGAAACTATCGTACCACCGTGGGAGGGAACTACCTTGATACTACACTTTGACCTCTCAACCGGCGCCTCGGGCGACAAAGTACTCGGTGCCCTTTTGGAGCTTTGCGAAGCACAGCGTCTGACGAATTTTGCGGTATTGGAACAAAAGGCTGTCCAGCTCTTGCCTGGAGTAAGTCTGCATCGCAACAAGGTTAAGCGCGCTGGAATAGCTGCCACACATATCACGGTAAACCCTCCGCCGATACATCAACGCCAACACCGGCACTGGAAAGAAATTCGAGAGCTCATTGCAGCTGCAGTTGTTGATGGCATTATCGACCAAGGCACTGCCGAGCTGGCAACAAGGGTTTTTGCCCGCGTAGCAGTTGCAGAAGCAAAGGTGCATGGCACCACTGCCGAACAAGTACATTTTCATGAAGTAGGTGCCGACGACTCTATAATTGATATTTTATTTAGCAGTTATCTCCTCAAGCTGCTCAAGCCCACCGCCGTATACGCCACACCTATGGCTTTGGGAAGCGGCACCCTCGTTTGCGCCCACGGCGAGCTGCCCGTGCCTGCCCCTGCAACCGTAGAGATATTGCTTGAAACTGGTGACTCTGCTGGTGACAGGGAAGGTGACAAGGGGACTGCTGGTGACAGGG
>WQXH01000059.1 GCA_009784945.1 Coriobacteriia bacterium
GTCTGCATCGGATGTCCACGTGGGGTAATCCTCTGCGTCAGTTACGGTCAGAGCTGCACAAAGAGCGTCTTTTGTCATGACGTTGGTAACCAGAGGTGTTTGCGCAACTACCAAGGGGTAGTCAAGGAAGTTGATGACGGGTGATTCGGTAGAAAAGTATCCCGCATGAATGGTGCGGGTCTGCTCGGCTGCGGTGCCCAGCGTAATTTGGATGGCATCAACCACGCCCGATGCGTTTGCGTTGGGCGCTGAGGTGGTGATGCCCATGTCATCATAACGTACAGGGAACTCTATGCGATAAAGACCTGCGGGTACCTCAAATTTGTAGGCACCCAAGGCATTGGTAACTGCCATATCGTCTGCCGCTGGAGTATAGGCAACGTATTCTGTGCCATTCCATACCTTAAGGGTTACGGCGAGTCCGTCAATGCCTTTTTCGCTGACATCAAAGGAACCGTTTGAGTTTTCATCAATGAAGGCAAAACCGCTGATAAGGCCAACGTTTCTCTCTTCATTTTCTTCATCATCCACAAAGGGATCCGAGCTGTTGTTAACCAGCAGGCGCGCCTTGTTGGTGACGAGGGTTGGCCAGGCATTATCGACCTTCTCGAGCTTGGCGGTGACGGTCATGATAATGGTTGCGCCAGCCAGTGCTACATAATTGGTGGAATCAGCCAGGGTATAGCTGGCAACCATGGTGCCAGCAAGCTCTCCGGTGCCCGCTGCATAGGCAGCTGTGCCCGTGACGGGAATGGTGGTGGTGCCATCGGCTGCAACTGCACGCACCTGGATGTTGGCAGTGTTGCCATCTTTAAGCACCAGACCTGGATCCATGATGTCGAGCAGGGTCATCTGGTTATAACCAGCGGTATTATCGGGCATCTTATAGCTGATTTCATAGGTAAGGTCTGCCGTGGAGTCATGGATGGGGCCGTTAGTAGCCTCGCCACCCACCTTAACCAGGTCCTTCGTGAAGGCATTTGGATCATCTGGATCTGGCTTAATTGGTATGGCATACCCAGCATTTGCCTCCTTGACAAGATTGGCTTCGTTGTCGTTATTGACCGTGAGCGTGCCACTAAAGCCGTTGTTGTTAACATCGCTGTAGATGGTTCCAGGCGTGCGCCCAATGGTGATAAGACTGGTATAGCCATATCCGGGGTGGGCAGGAGCCTTTATGACATAGCTGCCTGGATCAACACTGAAGTAATAGCTGCCGTCTGCAGCGGTTGTGGTTGTGTCGATTGGGGTCGTGAGATTGCCAGCTGTATAGAGGAGTACCTCTTTGTCAGCCAATCTTTGATCACCGTTGCTGAAGTAACCATTACGGTCTTCGTCTGTAAAGAGTACACCGGTGATGGCTGTGCCTGCTGCCTGCACCATAACCGATGCGGCGGCAGGTATCATCATGTCGCGCTTGGGGGTGTCCACCAAGGGCTGCTCGTTGTCGTTTTCATCGGTAAAGACAATGAAGATCTGGTCGCCCTCTTGTAGCGCTGCGCTACCAAGGGTGAAGGTCCAGGTGTTGTTGGCGTTAACCACGCCTGTGCCCGGCAGCTCGCTTGTTTCTGCGCCGCGCTTGAGTACCGCCTTGACGCTCACCGGCGGATTATCATTGGGCGCAAGTGCCCAGGTACCGCTCAGTGTACGCTGGTTGGCAGAGAAGGGGCTGGGGTTAATACTGGTTGCTGGCAGTGGTGGCACCACGTCCTTTACAACGATGGGCGCTGCAAGACTTGCATCACCTGGGCGCTGATACCTTGTGTCTGTATCCGCAGCCTCAGCGCGATAGTAATTGGTCATGGTGTAGGTGTCACCGGCAATAAGGAAGGTTCCCTCAGTGCCATGACGCACTACTCCTCGTAAAGTGTCAACACCTTGTTCTTCCAAATAGATGGGGTCTTGGTTGAATGAGGTTCCCTTAACTTCGTTTGAACCTCCAGCCGCACTGTCACGGCGGATGTCTGCCCATACTTCGTTAGTCCAGAAGGGACGCTGGTCTTGATCCAGACCTTCTGGGGTAATGCCTCTCCAGCGCACGTACATGTCGGCGTTGGTGGCTTCGTAGGACTGTCTGATTTGTGGAGCAGCGTTGTTTCCGTTAATGCGCTTATATGCTGCCATGCTGTTGCCAAATTCCTGTGGGAACTGCGGCCAGTCAAAGCTGCCCGGCACGATGGTCGAATAGCCGTTTCCACGCAGTTGCATGGTCAGCATGGTCCAGTGCTCGTATGGGTCGCCTTGAATGTTGTTGTTGGGACGGCTGTGGTCGCCATTGCCCCAGACTGCAAGGTCGGAATTGGTGTGAGTATACAGACCTTGTCCACTGAAGACTTGTCTTCCTCGTCCGCTGTTGCCATCGTTGATATTGACGAAGTCATAGTAGAGCGGGTTGGTCATGGTAAAGTTCATACCATTGGTACCGGTATTGCCCGCAAAGATTGCATTGGTAGTGCTGTTCATGTTGCCTGTGGCGGTAAAAATCGTTCCCTCGCCTACAATAACCTTACCACCAGCGTACTGACCAGAGGCAAGAACAGCACCCATGGCAGATCTCATGTTGAGCGAGGAGTTTTCGCCCGTCACTCTGAATTCCCAGGTTGCGCCGTCAAACTCGACACAGGCATTGGCATTGCGGTCGTTGGACGAGGTGGCAACTCTGTTGTTGCCCTCGTTGATAATGTTCATACGAGCGCCGCTCTCAACAGCAAAGGTGTTGTTGTTTGAGCCAGAACCAAAGCGGATAACCGATGCGTACTCGCCGCCGGTGTTGGCGCGCTTGTAGATATTAAGCTCAGCACCATTGCGTGCCAAGAAGGTATTGTCGTTGCCGCTTTGACGGAAGCGAATGGTTCCCGCGCGGTTGTTTGAGCTACCAAAAGACTCGGCCTCAAATTTGGTGCCCTCTCCATCTGCTATAAAGCTGGAGCCCTGGCCGCGAATCAAGATTGCTGGAACAGAATCATTTGGCCTTGTGGAGATGGAGTTAAAGTAGGCTCCCCCACTTACCATGATGTTGGGGTTCCTGGCAATACTTGAACGCAAAATGATAACACCGGCATCGTCTCCCGTGTTACCAGCCGAACCTCTGACTATGAGGCTTGAGCCGGCACCATCGATAATGAGATCACGGGTAGAGTTTCCGTAGTTATTGCGCATGGATATGGCAGTTTGAGAGCCGCTTCCTGTGTTGATTACCTCAACCTGGGCACCTTCCTTAACCGAGAGTACGTTGGCACTGTTTGCCGTTTCAAGAGCAATGTTGTCAGCGCCTTGGCTTCTGATATAAACCCTTGTTTGTGCACCAGAGAAGTAAAGAGCAATACCATTAATCATGGTGTCTGCGCTGGTGTTTCTATCGGCGGTGATAACACTGTTGATGATGTTGATAGCGCTGCCTGCTCCCGTTGCCTGAGCAATGGGGCTGTTAAGCGTTGGCGCATTGACCCTGTCTAAGACGATGGTCGTATTTTGCGCAGTGCCTGCATTGATAAGCCAGTTGGCAGAAGTGTTGCGGGCAATGGTGAGGTTTTCTAACTTGACCGTTTTGGCCGTATTGCCCGTAACGCTGATGGCAATTGCCGTGTTAGCAGCCCAGCTCATGGTGTTGCCTCGACCATTAATGGTGAGGCTGCGAGTTATGGCTGGCAGGTTGGTACCGTCGTGGGTAATGTCATTTTTGAGAAATACCGTGTGATAGGCGGCGTTACCAATAACGCTTCTCAAATCTGCCCACGTATCGATTTCGCACTCACCCGGGCCAAGCGGAGTAATGGCAAGCGGCATGATATTAGCAAACTCACCATCCTCGTTCTCGCTGGGATTTACGGCTTCAAGCTCTGGTGCTTGTACGACCGGACCCACCGGATTTACAATGGGATTTGTGGGGTTGACAGCTGGACCTGTGGGGTCTAAGGCCGGAGGTGCGATGATGACCTCTGGGTCTACGGCTTCAAGAGCCGGAGCCTCAGGTTCTGAGGACGGGCCTACTGCTTCAAGCGCTGGCGCTTCTTGGCCTTGCTCTTCAGCAGCCTCTCCCTCCTCTGTAGCTTCTCCCTCCCCTAAAAGATCGAGTCCGCTATCAAATGGTTCTACGATGCCTTCTTCTGGCGCGCCTATGGACGCCAAAGGAATAAGCGTTACCGCTAGCATTATTGCTAGAAAATACGATAGCGCCTTTCGTAGGAAGGAACCTTTGGTTCCTGTGGCCGCAAGGCCTCTTACTTGGTGGTTCGACATGGCTATTAACCCTTCTCGTCAATGTTGACATCTATTACTGCTGAATCTTCTCTTATAACTTTTTTGCTTACTACGTCTACTAACACTGGTATCTCTCTATCCGTTTGTTATCGTTTATCGTTTGAGAGAGACGGGTACCTGTTCGTCTCCCACGAACAAGGTAATCGTCTCCTCGCCACTACTGGTATATAAAAACAAGGTCTGGCGATTGGGCTCGCTCATACCTAGAATATTAAAACTGGATACGCCCTCTTCTTGGGCTCTGTTAATTACAAGGTTGACTGCATAACGTGCAGTGCCTGCGCGTTCGTCAGCGCTGAGTTCTTCCCAATTGACGTTTTCAGCTACCAAGGTGATGTAGTTAGTGATGGTTGCACCCCCCATTTGCTGGGTGGTTGTTTCAATGGTGCTAATATTTTTTTGATAACGGGAGCCTGAGTTAAACAACAGTACTCCTGTAATGACCAAGGCAAGAACAAGTACCGCAACAATTGCCACTATGAGCAGTGGCTTCTTGTTGCTGGATTTGCTTGTGCTCCCGGTACTCCTGGTGCCAGCTTCCATTTTTTAGATTTTCCTTTCGATACTAGTGATATGTGAGGCTCTTTGCGTACTGAATTCATGCCTGCTGACATCATGCCTGCTGTCAACACTTGCTACGATCAGCACTTACTACGCTTTTAGCGCACTACACATGTACTACACCGAACACGTACCACTCTGCACGCACACTACACTGCACGCGCACTCGCTACGCGACCGAACATGGTTCATGCACTTACTGCAGTACTCACTACGTAATCGCACACGACTGTTGCCATGGGCACATGGATGAAGTTGCACTTCGTTTGCAAGTTTCTCCATTGCCGTTGCCGTTGCACAGGTGCGATAACGTAACTAGCACGCAGCTGCCACATATCAAACACAATCCTATTCAAAACCTGTTCTTTTCCCAATAACACAAACATCCCACATGTATCAACATGTGCAATACAGGGTTCCCAACGCTAGTGATGTGATGACGTGACCTATCAATTTGGTCGATGCCCAGTGCTTACGTGATATCGCAGTTAATATCCATCCCAGCTATCACACTACTTGCCCCCCAGCTTTTGTGTGACACCTCCGTGGTATCTCCCTCAACCCATTGCATTGTTTACTACCCAGCAAAAAATGCAACTTCGTTGGTGGCAATACCAACCCTTAGCGATGAATTGTACACACTTTGGTAGCAAAAGGAAATAGAAAGTTTGAATTTTTTCTTTTCTTGGCGATTTTCTTCTTGCGGCTGCACCCCTGTTTTTGGGCATCTACCAGCAGTTAAGCACATTTTTCGTGTCAAAAACTAATTGCAAAGTTTTGTTCAATTTTGTGCGCCAAGTGGTCAATTAGTACTGGTTTGGCTCCATGTGCTGGGCGATTTGGGGCAACGGAAGACAGTGAATATTTTGCGATGGAAGGCCTGCCAAGAAGGTCTTTCCATAGAATTTGGTGGTGAGGCGTGTGTCTGCCAAAACCAG
Source organism: Coriobacteriia bacterium (assembly GCA_009784945.1). GTDB lineage: Bacteria > Actinomycetota > Coriobacteriia > Coriobacteriales > UBA8131 > WQXH01. The sequence goes on from WQXH01000059.1 coordinate 5,760, forward strand.
GTATCCAGAGTCGCTGCTTGAGCGAATCAGGCGTCCGGCGGCCTGCTTGAGGCTGATGACCGCTTCGGGTAAAACATAACGATTCCAAGCGCCACGCTCGCGGCTATTACGCTCTAGCTGCAGCGGATCATTAGGGCGTCCAAAGGGCAGTTTTTGAATGATGACGCAGCGTAGTGTATCGCCCGGAGCATCAAAGCCCTCCCAAAAGGATCTGAGGGCAAAGAGCGATTTTTCGCGGTCTTGAATGAACTTTTCGCGCAGGCGTGTACGCGAGGTTCCCGCATACTGGCAAATGACCTCAAGACCTGCCTTTTCGAAGCCCGGACGCAGGCGCTCAAAGGCTTCTTCCATCTCGCGTCTGTTGGTAAAAAGTGTGAGCACACTGCCCCCCATTTTTGTGTGAATAGAAAGCAACAGTTCGTCTAATTGCATGAGGTATTCTGTGCGCCTTTGGTAGTTGTTGGGTTCCACCATATCGGTGGGCACATAGACGGTCATATTGGTATCAAAATCGTAGCTGGAGTTAAGTTTTAGCGTATGGATACGCCCGGATTCTACTCTGTCAAACCCAACGCTTTGCAGGAAGTAGGTGAAGTCTGCTTCTTGCGTATTTTGCACGGAAATCCCGGGCGTATCTATACCCCCCAAGGCTATGGTTGCCGAGGTGTACACTACCGACATCTGATTGGGGTAAAACTCCTGTGCCAGCACCTCTCCTACATCAAAATATGACGCCATTAGTTTGTTGGCGTTGAGGTGGCTGCGCCGGTCAAGTTGGGCAGAATAGACATAGGCACTGCTGCTGCCATCCAAGATGAGACGAAGCGTGTCCAGCGCAGCAGAGATGGTCATGGTATGTCCAGCCAAAGCGCTTTGCATTTCGGCGCACTCAGCTCTATCGGTTAAAGCCGAAATCAGGTCTTTGAGATCCTTGATGAGCTTTTCCAAACGGTCATCAAGCGCACTGCCGGTAGAGCTGATTTGGCCCCACTCGCTGCTCTCGCGAATTCTTTCGTTGAGCCAAAGCTCCAGCTGGTTATATTCGCTGTTTTCTCCCAAGTTAACCAAGTCGGCAAGTGCCGAAAAGAAGGATGTGGCCAGCGCATCCGCTTGCCCTGCCGAGGCCATAACCTTACTTAAGAGAGCAGTTATGAGCTCTCCCCCATCGCTCCTGGCGGCGCTACCGCGAATACCCTCGAGCAGGCCGCTTCCCTTAAGCGTTGCTCTCAGTGCCTCTGTAAGCCCTTTGGCTTCAAGCTGGCTACTCAGTTGTCTGCGCGCCTCTCCTTCTGCACCATGGGCTTCGTCGATAATCCAGTGACGAATTGGAGGCAGTAAAGACCCCTCGCTCATGACATCGCAAAAGAGCAGTGCGTGGTTGGTTACGACGATGTCGGCGTTTCTTGCCTGCTTGCGCATGCTGTGCAATAGACAAGAGCCGTATTGGCCACAACGCCGCGCCAGACAGTCGTCAACCGAGGCCATGTACTCAAAGCGAGGCACCTCACTTCGTTGGAGCGCCAGCGCATCAATGTCTCCCGAAACAGATTGACATACATAGCTCAGGAGCTGGGCAACAAGCGCCGCGTGTCCTCGATATGGCTTGCCAGCCAGCGGCGGTTTAAGCAACTTGCGCAGACAGGGATAGTGGTCATAACCCTTGAGAGAAAGATATTCCAGGCTGCCTGCACCCTGGGCTTCCAAAGCAGCATTTAAGCGCGGCAGCTCGTGATATATCAGCTGGTCGAGCAGGGCGTTAGACTTGGTGGCCACGCCACAACTCACCTGGTTTTGCTTGGCAAAGAGCGCTGCTGGCAAAAGGTAGGCCATGGACTTTCCTACCCCCGTGCCCGCCTCGATAGCTGCCATACTGGAATTGTTGAAAGCCTGGGCAACCGCAGTAGCCATCTGCAGCTGTTCTGTGCGAGTTTCATAGTCTGGATACATGGTGCCCAAGAGGCCCGTAGCAGCAAACTCCTGAGTAAGCTCTTGCGTCGCAACTGGCTTGAGCACTGCGATACCACCCTCGAGCTCTTGAGCATCAAGCTTTTGTTGCTCTCTGAGGTGTCTGGTAAGCGCGCTTCTTACCTCGCTCAATGTAAAGTCCTTGGGGGTCTCTTGCCTGCTATTGGCAATGAGCTCAAATATCTGCTTACTTGCCCAGCTCGTCTCGCCAGAAAGCCTTGCTATAAAGGCAGGCAGTCCAGGAGGCATATGAGAAAGAGCAAGCACTATCACTCGCCACACCTTAACCAGCGCATGCACATCATCGATGGCACGATGCGTTGAGCGGCTCTCCGGCGCAAACACCGCACTGAGAGCCTCAAGGTTGTACTCCTTTAATAGCGGCAAGGCTATGCGAGCAAGCTCCACCGTGTCAATCCAGGGCTCTTGCGAGATAAGCGGAGCGGAAACACAAGGCGAGACACAAGGGGACGCTGCTTGAATGAAGGCTTGGTCAAAGGCGGCGTTGTGGGCGATTATTGGGCGGTTGCCACAAAACTCAATGAGTTCTTGCATCACCTCGATTGCTGTGGGTGCGCCGGCAACGTCTTCATTGCTGATATTGGTTATCTCGGATATGTGCGCTGGTATGGGGCGCTCGGGGTCTACAAAGCTCGAGTAGCAGTCTATGATCTCGTTGCCGCATACAATGGCAGCAGCCACCTCTATGAGGGCATCTTTTTTGGCATCAAATCCGGTGGTTTCGGTATCCAGAATGATAAACTCAGGCTCCAGGAGCGCAAGCTTGAATTCTTGAGCCTTCTGGGCAAGGCTGGCATAGAGCGCCTTGAAATGGGCAGGTGCGCCCGGAATCATCAAGAGCTCAAGGCTGCCAGCTGTTTGATCCAGCGCTGTATGCGAATCCTTCACCTCAGTACCCAGGAAGGCTCTAGAGCTCTTCCAGGTCGTTACTGGAGACTTCTTCGTCTTGAAGGAGCAAGGGTGCTGGCCCCAGGTCATAGACACCCTCATCAAAGCTCAGGCTGCCCTCGCCTTCTTCGTCAAGAGTATAAAGGATGGCAAAGGCCTCTGCCTCTTCATCCCCTGGCTTGCCGCGCTCTGCTATGACGGCATCGCGGGTTCCCGTATCGGTGGTGATATAGCCGTCGTATACAAAAACGTAGGCATCCATGACGTGCGCCAGCAGCTGCACTGCGGCTGCGGCTGAGTTAAAGCACTCTGCTACATCCTCACCGGGATGAGTCTCTACATGTAAGTTCTCGTTATGTAAGACAACCGTGAAGGGCTCCAGCTCGCCGCCCTGCTCGAGTTTTTCTACGGCATCGTTGAGGGCAAAGAGGATGATCTTGTCGTAGTCGTTATTTTCATCAAACTCTCTGGCATCGGCAGTATGGCTACTGGTCATGATGGTTCCTTTCCCTTTTTTTCTGTCACTTGAATGCTGAGCGGAGGCGCTCTTTAGTTTATTTCTTCTTGATAATACTGCTTAAAGGAATGCTCGAAAGGTGTTTGCCTAGTACCTCACGCGTAGATTGCCACGCTCCCTCTGACACGCAGTTCTCATTACAGTTGCACCACGATGTATCGTTGGAAGAAAATGCCTTATCCAGAGGGTCTTGCGCTGCCTCAAAAACCTCTAAAAGGGTGATTTCTTGCAGTGAGCGCGCCAGCTTGATTCCCCCATTTATGCCTCTCGCTGTAGCAACAATGCCTGCCTTGAGCAAACCCTGTTGCACAGTACGCGCAAACGCATAGGTAACACCGTGGTGTTCTGCAAGCGTACGCAAGCCGAGTGGCTTGTTTTGGTTATCGGAAAGATCAGCTATGAGATGAATTGCATAATCTGTCCGACGCGTTATCCTCATACAATAAACTCCTTATTCAGAGCGAGCCCGTTCAAGGATGAACCAGCAGTAGAACCTAATAGTGCTAAGTACTATACCAGTTTAACGCTAAATTGCAATATGAACTCGCAATATTGAAACATCCCGCTTGAATCCTATGTTACTAGTCAGACTGTAGTCCGTCATTGCGGCCTCCGAGCCGCAATCTAACCAAAATGTGTCTCAGATTGCGGGTCAAGCCCGCAATGACGAATTGGGTTTGATCAGTAACAATCCTACTGGAAGTGCAAGAGTGTTGCACTTAGTGTGGGATTCAAGCCAATTATTTGAGGGGTTTAGCCAAAACAACTCCGCGCCATAAAAAATCCAAGTTTTGCCAAAATATACAGCTTATGAACGATTCTTTGGTCAAAACAGTGTAAATCTGGGTGTATTTGGCTAGTAAACCTTGATTCTGCGGAAAATATCATTCATAAGCTGTTTTTTTTGGCAAAACTTGGATTTTTTATGGCGCGCCTCTTTGCTTGCAGATATGGTTGGGCTCAATGGTACCGCTGCACTTAAGTGCAAAAGCAAGCTTGATAGCAACACCTTAGCCTTTTTGAAAACATAGAATGAGCATGCCCCTGCTGCAATGACTGGGGTTAGAAAAGTATATTTAGTGGCGAAGCCAGTCCTGGTAAAACGTCAGTGCCACTAGTGGTCTGTTGCATCTAAAAAGCAGCTTTCTGGCTGGTCTTTTCTCCGTTATGCTGCGTAAGGGTTATGTGGCATTACCGCAAGTAGTGCCACATAACCCCGCCTTGCCTAACGAAGAAAATCCTCACCCATAAAGCTGCTTTTTAGTTGTAACAGACCAC
>WQXH01000060.1 GCA_009784945.1 Coriobacteriia bacterium
GACCCAATTCGTCATTGCGGGCTTGACCCGCAATCTGAGACGCATTTTGGTTAGATTGCGGCTCGGAGGCCGCAATGACGGACTACAGTCTGACTAGTGAATAGAGAGTTATCGCATACTACGACCGCGCAAAAGAAGAAACCCTGCCAATTGCTACAGTCTTACGTAGCCACATTTTTCTATGAAGCCTTGGCCCTGCTCGGAAAGTGTCCACTCAAGCAGCTTTTTAGTGTTCTCACTCTGAGCGCCCACCGTTACTGCATACACTTCCACTGTAAAGGGGTAGGTGCCGTTTCTGATGCTTTCTTTGCTGGGCTCTATGCCTTCTATGGCAAGCAGCTTAAGATTTTCATTGGGATTCATGCCGGTGGCGTAGAAGCGAAACGAGTAGCCAATGGCAGAAGAATAGTTGCGGTAGGTGGCTACTTCCTTCATGATACCGCCCATGCCCTGAGCGCTCTCTTCTTGTAGCGGGGCGGCCATGACTTTATCTCCCATTACCTTGGCGAGCATGATCGTTTGGCTGCCTGAATTGACCGGTCGCTGAAAAGCCATAATGGCTTCATCATTGCCGCCGAGTGGTTGCCAGTTGGTGATCTTCCTTTGATAGATGTCTTGGATCTGCTCCAAGGTGAGATTGTCAACAGGATTGTTGCTGTTAACAAAGAAGACAAAGGCTTCTCTGGCAATAGGAGTCAGGGCAAACTCAAGGCCTCTTTCCTCAGCCATTGCCACCTGCTCAGCCGAAGGCTGCGCGCCAAAGAACACGTCAATCTCTCCATTGATGAGGCGCTCATAGGCTACGTCGGTTTTAGTGCAGCCCACATAGTCTATAACGGTTCTGTCGCTCAGCCCCTCGTAGAGCTCCTGAGCTATTGCCGCATAAACGGGATAGGCCGCTGTGGCGCCATCGAGTATGGGGTAGTTGCCACTAATACTTATGGTGGCTGGCTCATCAAGCCGCTCGAGCAGGTTGTCTGGGGTAAAGGGACGGTAGTCATAAAAACTCACTTCATCGTTGACGCGCTCGACTTGATAATCAGGGGAGATAAAAATCCTGCTTCGATCCGCCAGCTGAAAGACCGCAACAGCAGCAAGCAGTGCAAACACCAATACGTAGAGCCACACCTTTTTATCGACCGTTACCTTATGCTTGCGCAAGGCTCGTACAACCATGATTGAAAACGTTGCGAGCACTGCGCTTAAACCTATAACCAGGGGAAGGATTATGCTTCCCGTGCCAAGAAAGGCCATAAAAAGGTGCAGGGCAGCATACGGAAGGGTGAGCACTACTAACAGGGGATGAAAGGGAGAGCCCTCCAAAAAGTATCCTGAAAGCCCATACAAAAGCACCCAGACGAGCAAATAGTAGCAGTGCGCCAAGGCTATAGGGAAATAGGTCTCCGAAGCCTTTTGAGGAAACTGAGCCTGAGTTGCATAGATTGCCCAGCAAAGAGCAAGCACTAGAATGGGGCTGATAAACATGCCGTAAGGGCCAAGAAAGTTGAGACCCAAGACGGGCGCAAAAGATACAACACTCAAAACAATTGGCACCACCACAAAGGCCATCAGACCAGCTGTGCAGTAATATGACTTGGGCTTTTCCAAGAACTGTTGCTTCATTTTGTTATGAGAAGCTCGGCTATAAGAGCAACTCGGCTATTTGCACGGCGTTTAAGGCGGCTCCCTTGCGGAGTTGGTCGGCCACGCACCAAAATGCCAGACCGTGGGCAACCGACGAATCTTTACGCAGGCGACCTATGTAAACATCGTCGGTACCTGAGAGCAGACCGGGCATGGGGTACTCCTTTTGAGAGGGATCATCGGTGAGCATGATGCCGGCTGCGTTTTCCAAGGCAGTACGCGCCTCTTCTACCGAGACGGCTTGCTCAAACTCCACATTGACGCTTTCGGAGTGACACCTGAGCACCGGCACCCTCACACAGCTTATGGCAAGATTCAAATTGGGGTTGTGGAGAATCTTTTGGGTCTCGACCACCATCTTCCACTCTTCTTTGGTGGAGCCATCTTCTAAGAAAATGTCGATTTGTGGTATGCAGTTAAAGGCCAGTTGGTGAGCAAACTTATCAATCGTCAAGGGCTCGTCATTGAGGAACTGTTGAGCCTGGTTGTAGAGTTCGTCCATGGCAGCAGCACCAGCGCCGCTGGCAGCCTGATAGGTAGAACACACCACACGCTTGAGTGGTGCCAGCTTGGCCAGGGCGGCAAGCACCACGGTTAACTGTATGGTTGAGCAGTTGGGATTGGCAATGACGCCTTGATGCCAGGAGATGTCTTCTGGGTTGATTTCTGGAACCACCAGCGGCACGTCTTTGTCCATGCGAAAGGCACTGGAGTTATCGACCATCACCGCACCAGCGCTGGCGACTGCCTGCCTAAACTCCATGGATCTATCCCCTCCTGCGGCAAAAAGCGCTATGTCTACTCCTTCAAATGCCTCAGATGTGAGTTCTGCTACTTCTACGTAGCCGTCTTTAGCGCTATCGGTACCTGTGGCACCAGCGCCTGCATAGGTGAGCCTGCGCCCCACGCTACGAGCAGAGGCGAGCGCCCGAACCTCTGAGGCTGGAAAGCCACGCTGCTCCATGACCTTGAGCATCTCCAGGCCTACGGCTCCGGTGGCACCGGCTACTGCTACAACGGGATTTTTGGTATTAATCATTACCCTACACTCCTTGCTCAGATTATCTGTATTCGTTATTCTGCCAGTTTTGCTTCTATATAGTCTAGGCAGGATTGTACCAGCACGTCCACGGCAGCCTCAACGGGAGGCGTGAGGCCTATGTGGAAGTCTTGGGGTGACATATTCAATACCTGCACACCTAAACAGTCTACCTCTGGCTGGTATCCCATGAGTGCCAGAGCCTGCAAGACATCTACCAGACGGGTATCATGCGCTCCATGAAAAGCCTGGTACGGTGCAATGTCTTCGGGCTTAAAGGTGACTACCGTGCCCGGCTCATATCCGGTGTTGTCCACTGCGTCTACCACCAGCACCTTGCTGGCGTCTTTAAAATCGCTTAGGAGAGCCATTCCCATGCAGCCGCGGTCAAGTACCTGCACTCCCTTTGGCAGCTCATGGTTTTGGAGCAACTCTTTGGCCACACGCGACCCTACCCCTTCGTCCATGAGAAGAATGTTACCTATGCAGAGTATGAGTATCTTATTTTTCATATTTTTCTGCTTCTTCCTTCGTTCTCTTTTGACTCTGCCGCAATACTCTTGGTACTGCTCGCCAGACGGTAGCCTATACCCTCCTGTCGCGTTCGCTCGAAGAGCGAATGTTGCAGGGCCTAGCTGCATTATTGGCAGGCCTGTAGTAGCTCCTGCAACATTCGAGCTGCGCTCGAACGCGCAGGACGACAGTGGGGTCGAGCTGCGCTCGAACGCGCAGGACGACAGTGGGGTCGAGCTGCGCTCGAACGCGCAGGACGACAGTGGGGTCGAGCTGTGCTCGAACGCGCAGGACGACAGTGGGGTCGAGCTGTGCTCGAACGCGCAGGACGACAGTGGGGACTGCTTCGCAACGCGCAGACGACAGTGAGGTTTGCTTGGCGATGCGCTCAGACGGCAGGTGTGTGACCAGAAACGATACTAATAGAGGCGCCTGTGTGGGCAGGCGCCTCTTACTAGCACTCGTGTGCCGTCGTTACAAGAACACACAGTGCCTTGCATAATGATAGCATACTCAAGGCATAATCAAACAGGCTCAGTCTTTCTTGCTCTTTTTGTCCTCTTCATCCATGCAGTCTTCGCCTACGATGTTGCAGCACTCGGGATCATAAACCAGACCGCCGCTCTCCTTGTGGAGAAACATGAGCTTGGCTGGCCCCAGGCCACCGATGGTGGCGAGGTACACATGCACAAAGGTAAAGAGTATAAACACCCACATGAGGTAGTAGTGGATGATGCGCATGATCATGAGTCCACCAACCAGCTCGTTGAGCGCGGCAAAAGGTGCCAGCTCGTAGGTTACTCCCCAAAGACAAAGACCCGTAATGAAGACGATGGTGATGAGCAACGGTACTATCAGGTACGAAATCTTTTGCAGCACGCCAAACTTTGCGCCCAGCGGATGCTCTTTCTTAACAAACAGGTAGTACTTGATCCAAGCGCCAAACTGATGACGATTGTCTCGCTGCGGCAGGAATGACTTGTAGTCGGGCTCGACTTTTCGGCAGCCAGCATGTGCAGCAGACTTGACAACAAAGGCCAGGATTATGCGCAGCAGGCAATTGAGGAACAGCGTAAATCCGCAAAAGACATGTACGCCTCGAGCCACTCCCATCCAGCCTTCAAAGAAGGGGAAGTGAATGTAGAAACCCGTAAAGACGAGCAAAATCATAGCTATGAGATTGATCCAGTGAGTAATTACAAAGGGAACTGGATGTGCTTCTTTATAATGTGCGAGATGTGCCATGTTACTTCACCCCCCAAGGACTCGTGACAGTAGAAAAGGTCTTGCCGGTGGCGGGCTCGGTGATGTGCACCGCACAGGCAATGCAGGGATCAAAGCTATGCACCGTCCTCAGAGCATGGATGGGCTTTTCCAGGTCGGCAACGGGAACGCCGACAAGCGCCTCTTCCATGGGCCCGCGTGCGCCGTCTGCACTGCGCGGCGAGGCGTTCCAGGTAGAAGGAATAATGATTTGATAGGCGTCGATCTTGTTGCCCGTGACCTTTTCGTGATGGTAGAGCGCCCCGCGGGGAGCCTCCCACATACCGGTGCCCTCGCCTGAGGACTTGGTGGCCTTGGCAAAGGTCTCGATACCACCCTCGCTGATGGCTTCAATAAGCTCGCCAATCCATTCGATCAAACACTCGGCTATATACCAGGTCTCGATGTTTCTTGCTGCAGTGCGCCCAAGCGTCGAGTTAAGAGCTTCTGGGCCAAGCTTCGTGCCAGCGGCACTGGAAAGATAGTCAAGCAGATCATCAATCTTTTCCGTAACAAAGTCGTTGCCACTGTTATAGGCAACCAAAAGACGCGAAAGACCGCCTGCCTCATAAGGCTTGCCGTTGTAGCGCGGTGCCTTGCTCCAGGAATAACGTCCGTCCCTGGAATACGCATCATCGGGAAACTCGGGATCGGTAATTCCTTGGCGTGGATTGACTGGCTCGCCGCTGTCTTTGTAGAAGGCTCGCACCGTTTCTTCGGTGATGGCGTCCTCGTCTGGTGCAGCAAGACTCTCATCAAAGCCCCAGACACCTGCTGGCAGATAGCGGTTGGCAGGATCAAGATCCTCACGATTAAAGACTCCCCAGGCAATGTAGCGACCAGGGCCCGCACCGTATCCAGCCACATCCAGATAGAAGGGAGCAATGGCGTAGGTGTCGGGAATCATGGTGGCCTTGATCCAGTCGCGCAAGCGAATGGCGCGGAAGAGAATGTCGTCAAGGTTTTGTGCCGTTGGCATCCAAGTGGAACCTCCAGGAATAGCGCTCATGACATGGGGCATCTTGCCGCCTACGATGCTGCTGATTTCTGAGGCAACCGCCTGCATCTCCAAGGCCTCAAGGTAGTGAGTCGTGCAGATGAGATCAAGTTCGGGAGTGAGCTTGTAGGCCTCATCTTTTCCATCAAACCAGTGTCCACTGAAGATGGAGAGCTGGCCGTTTTCTGCAAAGGCTTCGAGTCTCTTTTGTACTGCTCCAAAATCAGAGATACTGGTGCCCGCATCAAGAGCCACTTGCAGCGCTTTTTTAGGATTGGCCTTAAGAGCGTTAAGAGGGTTGACATAATCAAGACCCGCAAGGTTGTAAAACCAGAGGATGTGCGAGTGCAAGAACTGCGAGCCCTCTATGATATTGCGAATGAGACGCGCGCCATTGGGAATCTTAATGTCAAGCGCATCTTCTGCGGCCATGCTGGCAGCGTGGGCATGACTCACTGGACATACACCACAGATGCGCTGCGTAATATAGGCGGCATCGGTAGGTTCGCGACCCTCGAGTATCAACTCCATGCCACGGAACAACGTGGCAGAAACCCAGGCATCGGCCACCACGCCGTCTTTGACTTCCATGTCTATTCGCAGATGGCCTTCGATGCGGCTGACAGGGTCGATAAGCGCTTGTCCACTTGGCGTGGGCAGCTTGCTCCCTTGTGGCTCTTGTGGCTTAATCTCTGCGCTGATGGGCTCGATGGGTACTTCGGTAGCAGCTACTGCCGCGCCTGCTGCCCCATCCTGCTCCAAGCCGTCATTATTTTCTTCCAGCTCGGGTTGTACGTTGGTTGCAACTACTTTGGACATTATTTGCCACCTCCTTTTTTGCTAGAATCGCCCTTCTTGGACTTATTTTTGTCCTTGCTCTTGGCATCGTCCTTATCCTTGGCAGCGGCAGCCTTTTCGGCAGCCTTTTCGGCAGCCTTTGCAGGGCCTATGGCACGCTCGGGATGGTTGGTGTCCCACTTGCGCTCGCGTTCGTAGGGAGCACCGCCCTTGAGGCGACCAGATGCCTTCATGCCAAATCCATGAATTACCAGGCCAAGCACGAGGGCACCCGCTACACCGTAAGCGATGAAGGCAGGAGGAATGTTAAAGTCGCCTATAGCCACATTTCTCAAGTGGCTGCGGAAGGGTGCGTTCATATCGACCCAGTTAAAGCCCGGGCGACGTGGGTTGGTTGTAGCGCAGCCAATGCAAGGGGCACCGCTGTCGATACACCAGCCATTGCGGCGGTTCCAACGCACAACGGGGCAATTGGACTTGGTCTCGGGGCCTTTGCAGCCAACGGGATAAAGACAAAATCTCTTGACCTCTGCCTCGGTACCAAATTCGTAGACAAACTCACCGTTTTCGAAGTGTCCACGGCGAGGGCAGTTATCATGAATGGTTTGACTAAACATCATTGCGGGCTTGTTTTCATTGGTGAGCTCGGGAAACCTCTTGAGCAAGAGATATTCCACCACCACTGCAGCCACATGCTCTGGGTTGGCGGGACAGTGAGGCAAATTGACAATGGGGGGAAGATCATAATCCAAGCGACCCGCTGCCTTGGCGTTATTGAGATAGAGCGGAATGCCAATGGCACCAGAGGGGTTAGGATAGGCAGACTGCCATCCGCCGTCCACCGAACAGCTGCCAACGCAGATGATGGCATCGGCATGCGAAGCGGCGTGCTCTACAATCTCAGTGCCCTTTTCTTCGGCTATGACGAGGGCGTTACCGTCCCAGCCTTCCATGAGCGAGCCTTCGATGATGAGCAGGTAGCCTCCTGCATCAATGGTCTGCTCCTTGGCCAACTCCAAAGACCAGCCTGCGCCAGCGCATAAAGCCTCTGAATAGTTGAGTGAAAGCAGCTCCAGAATCACCGTAGCAATGTTTGGAGAATCAGATTGCGCAAATGACTCAGTGCATCCGCTGCAAGATGATAGCTCCAACCAAAGTGCGGGCTTGAGATTGCCACTTGTTGCTCCTATGACGCTTTCTTCCAATGCATGGGCTATTCTCGGTATCATAGTTTGAGAAAGCCCCAGTGTTGCCGCAATACCTGCACAGAGCTTGAGGAAGTCGCGCCTTTTAATGCCACGCTGTTCCAGCAGCTCATCAAAGCTGGTACTACAGATCTCCTTCGTTGTCATACGTACACCTCCTTGTGTGCCCAAAACTTCTTAGGCTGACAACAACATCCTGTCTTCTAAATCGATTTCTTGCATAGTGCAGCACTGCGCTCAAAGTTTGAGCATCGCCAGTGCTCTGCCCATGCCTATTTGAGCAAGGTCAACAATACTGATGACGTTGTGCTTATCTGCTCATAATCCTCGTTTGGCAGTATTTTTCTAGTGGTATTGCGGTTATATGGGCAAGCGGCAATTGCTGCTAGGTGGACGGAGCTAATTGTGTTACCAACTAGGCAATTAGTGTTACGATACATTTGCTTTGTTCGCTCTAAAGAGCAGAGTTCTGTTATTGCATTCCTGGATCTGAGTGCTGGCCCTGGCGGTTTAATTAGGTGCCCGAGGGGACGGGATTATCCCCTCGGGCGTTGTGGGATGCAGGGTAAGACAGAGGTAGCTCCCTGACTTACCTGTATGCGAAATGTCTATCTTTTGGTAAAGCTTGCCTTACAGTTTTTATCAATGCCGTGAGCACCTCTCACGTTACTTTTCAATCGTTTCGATATAGCCCAATAACAACCCATACCCAATCCCTTCAATGTACTACCTCGTCGTGCAACGTAAAACTCAGTCCCCTTTTATGTAATCCCCGCAGGTCTTTTGACACTCCTGGTCAAAGACTCATGCTCGCTAGGAGCACCCCTTGCCGATAGACTCTGCGCCATATCCGCCCCAATAACAATTTTTCTGATAGAAATGCTAGCAGAGCAGTCTCAATTATGCAAACGCAAAAAGGGCAAAAAGTCGTTGCGGGTCGTGTGGTGTTACCAGTCAGACTGTAGTCCGTCATTGCGGCCTCCGAGCCGCAATCTAACCAAAATGCGTCTCAGATTGCGGGTCAAGCCCGCAATGACTAATTGGGTCTGATCAGTAACCGTGTGGTGGTTACTGGTCAGACTGTAGTCCGTCATTGCGGCCTCCGAGCCGCAATCTAACCAAAATGCGTCTCAGATTGCGGGTCAAGCCCGCAATGACTAATTGGGTCTGATCAGTAACCGTGTGGTTAGAGCTCAGTCTATACATCGTCATTGTGGGCTTGACCCGGAATCAATAATTCATGTTGGTAGGATTGCGGCTCTGAGGCCGCAATGACGGACAGAGTGCGAGCAGTGAAGTCGTGTGATTGAAAAGTTTCATGGTACATCGCTATAATGTGTCATTGATGCAAACGGCTGCTATTGGGCTGGCTACCTGCTGGTTCCTGCGTTTTAACTTGGGGCTTGACCAGTATGTGCTGGATAGACTGTGGCGTAAAGGCCAGAGTAACAAATTACGGCGAGACCGGTTTTGTTGTATGTCGTGCATCATTTTTGGAATAAGGGCAGTCAAGGGAAGACATGGGTGGTTGCACAGGGCTCTGTCTGATCTTTATGCTCTATCACGCTTTATCATAACGAGTGAGAGGATTTACATGTCAAGCAGTATCAAGAAGTACCTGGCGGAGCTTATCGGCACAGGCGTACTCGTGTTCATGGGCTGTGGAAGCGCAGTGTTTTTAGGGGCTGATGCTCCGGGTGGACACTTGGCAGTGGCCTTGGCCTTTGGTCTGTCAATCGTAGCCATGGCACATGTCATTGGCAAGGTGTCCGGGTGTCATATCAACCCAGCGGTTTCTTTAGCAGCGCTTCTCGACAAGCGTATCGATGTTAAAGACTTTGCTGGGTATGTTGTTTCGCAGATTATCGGTGCAGTTGCCGGAGCCGCCTTGTTGGTAGCCATGGTTGCACTTGCCGGCGGAGCTGGAGTTGACCTCACGGGAGGCTATGGTTCCAATCTTGCTGCTGGAGCGGGAGGAGCTGGCGGCGCTATTCTCATAGAGGTAGTGCTCACCTTCATTTTTGTGCTTACGATACTTGGAGTAACTGCTGATTCTTCAAAGGCAGGCGTGGCTGGCATCGTTATTGGCCTCACGCTTACTTTTGTGCACATCGTTGGCATTCCGCTGACCGGCACCTCCGTCAACCCTGCCAGGAGCATAGGTCCGGCGCTCTTTGCAGGCGGAGACGCACTGGGTGACCTTTGGATATTCATACTGGCACCACTGGCTGGCGCAGTACTGGCTGTTTTGGTGTTCAAGCTCTTCAAGGACAAGATCAGCTCTTCTGGCGATAAGAAGTAGAGAGCTCATAGAAGTATAAGAGTTTGCTCCTTAGGCTGAGGCGCGGTTAGCTGCTCCGCCTCAGCCTATTGCTGCAAGAGAGGGCTTATTAGCTGTGCTCTGTCTTGCCCTGTCTTGTCTAGCTGATTAGATGGTCTTTTTCATCCAATCAAGCAAGCTCCGTAGCTATCATGAAAAGGTTGCGGTTACCGTATAGCTTCTTGCTACATCTCCTCCTGTTCCTACCAATCCACTCCATGACGCTCCTGCGCCAAGAGTGATGGTGTAGGTAAAGTTCCAACTACTGAAATTTTGGTATGCGATACGTGTGCCTGCAGAATTAAATAGGGCTGGGTCAGTTGCATTTGATGTGCCCGCAGTACCTCGCAAGGTTATGGTCTTGGCGGTAGTAGAAGTGTTCCATACGTTAATCGGAACGCGACCGTTTACACCTGCGCCTACGTTAGCCGTTGCAGTGAGGTTGCTGGGAGTAAAGACTATACCCATCGGAATTGCTGCACTTACCCTTGCTGCCCCTGCATTGTAGTTTGTATTTGCAGCAGAGCGGGCATGA
>WQXH01000061.1 GCA_009784945.1 Coriobacteriia bacterium
CTGTACAAGCTGCTGAACCAACAGAGCCCTCCTCATCCGCCATGCCAGTTGAGCCGGTTGAAGAGCCGCTTGTGCCTACTGCCCATGAGCCTAATCAGACCGACCTGGCAGTTGCTGCCAAGGAGCAGGCGATTCCTGTGGCTAACCTCTTTGGCATTCCTGTGCCTATTACTGCCCCTGCGGGCTATAGCGCCTGGTCGCTTTTTGATCTGCTAGCCACGATCATTTGTGCACTCTTGTTAATCGTAGCTGCCTTGTTCGCTGTTTCGGCACGCAAGAAAAATAATAAGGAACAAGAGGGGCACAGCTCAGATAACAGCTACCGCAAGCCAAGACCTCTGATGCTCGCGCTTTTAGCAGGGTCGACATTAGTAGCCGTAGTGCTGTTTGTCGTCACGCAAAACATTAAGCTTCCCGTTGTTATATTTGACTACTGGTCGCTATTCTTTGCCCTTATCCTCATTGCCGCCATCATATTTGCCCTGCGTAGCGTTGGCAAGAAGCAAGCAAAACAAACAGAGCAAGCAAGGTAGTGAGAGTCAGACCAACTCATCCTATACCCTCATGTCGCCCTGTCGCGTTCGCTCGAAGAGCGAATGTTGCAGGGCCTACTTGCATTATTGGCAGACCTGCAGGAACTACTCAGCAAAACGCGGCAGATGTGACCAGCGAGACAGTTGGCATCAAACGGCGGTTTTATGGAATCACCTTTGAGAGCGGGTATTCGATGATGTCTTGGGCACCAGCTGACTTGAGGGCGGGAATCAGGTTGCGTGACTGTATCTCGTCAAGAATAACCTCTATGGCCATCCAGTCGCTCTCTATCAGCTTGGAGATCGAAGGCGTTTTCATGGCAGGCAGTATGGCAAGTATGGTATCCAGTGCGCCATTGGGCACGTTCATCTTGAGCCCTACTCTCGACCTGGCCAGCAGTGCGCCCTGAAGCAGCACCGAGATGCTTTGTAGCTTCTCTTGCTTCCACGGGTCGTCCCAGGCAGCATGATTAGCGTGCAGCTTGGTGGTGGACTCAAGAATGGTAGCAATGATTCTGAGTTTGTTGGCTCTAAGAGAGCTACCGGTTTCGGTGAGCTCGGCAATGGCGTCTACCAAGCGAGGAACTTTGACTTCGGTGGCTCCCCACGAGTATTCAACCGTAGCCTCAACGCCCTCGGCTCGTAAATACGCCTCGGTAACGTTGACGAGCTCGGTTGCCACTCGTTTTCCATTGAGGTCGGCAACCTCCTTGATTGGACTGTCCTCACCAACGGCCAGCACCAGTCTAATGGGATTTGAAGTATTCTTGGAATACACCAGGCTCGCCACTTCAACCACATCGGCTTTGTTTTCGGTAATCCAGTCCAGGCCGCTGATTCCAGCATCCAGCACTCCCTCGTGCACATAACGAGGAATCTCCTGTGCACGCATCAAGAGAATCTCCAGTTCTGGGTCGTTAACCAAGGGATAGTACGACCGAGTATGGGTAGAAATAATAAACCCCGCTTGTCTAAACAACTGGAACGTGGATTCTTGTAAGCTTCCTTTTGGCAAACCCAGACGCAGTTTCATGGCTTTATCCTCCTTGTGTGACAACAAATCAATCATTGATTATTATAGGCGTTTGCGCTCGTTGATATAGTAGAATGAACGATGTATTGAGTTGGTGTTAGAGCTGTGGGGCCATGCAGAACTATGAGCAAGAATTATTCCAAGCGCTCTGCGCTCACTATTTTTTTATCGGGGCTTATGACAGGAGCCATTCTTTTTAGCATGGCTTTGAGCACTCCTTTAGAAGTTGTCTGGGGAGAGCAGGCAGCAGTAGGTGCTGTTGAGCCTCGAGGATCTGGGCAGTCTGCTCGAAGTGAAGAAGCAGGGTCAGCTAATAGACCGGCTTTGGCAAATATGCCACGGCTGGAAGTAGCACCAGAACCGACAATTACATCAAGTCCATCAATAAGATCAGAACCGCTTACGATTGAAGAGCTCAAGGCTGTTCTCTCGTCTTTTGACGCGGGCAGCGAGCCTTCGTCGATCGGAGCCTTTGCTCTGGGTCATCCCGCTCCAGATTTCCTCACTGCCGCCATCGAAGATATTGAAGAGCGTGGCTATAACGTGGGCTTTGTTGTGATGGATATCAACACTGGCCACGGAGTTGCCTATAACGCCGATGAAGTATTCTATTCTGCCAGCAGTATCAAGGGTCACTATGTGGCCAGCCTGGTATCGGAGCGCCCGGAGCTCATCCAATTGCAGGCCGACATGATGCGCGCTACCGTAAAGGATTCTAATAACGACACCTACTTTGCGCTTCGTCTTGGCTACGGCGATGCCCCTTTTACGCAGTGGTGCGAAGAGGCAGAGGTAGATAACGATTTAGCCGGCGTGTGGTTTCCTCACTATTCGGCGCGAGACCTGGCAAAGCTGTGGCTTCGCACCTATGAGTTCTTAGCAAGTGAGGGTGAAGGGATCACTGAGGCAGCTTCCTGGTATAGCGAGTCGTTTAACTCTCCCATTCATCAATACTTCAAAGAAACCTATAAGGTGCACACCAAGCCTGGGTGGATAGCAGATCCCCAAGACTCTGCCACGGTTGACGCAGGCATTGTCTATGCCGGAGCTAGTCCTTATATTATGGTAGTTATGACAAACGCACCCGCAGATTTTTCTGTCATGGAAGCGCTTGTTCCTGCCTTGAACGAAATACATGGCTATTTACTTGCCTGACATCGCTACAATACGTATATGCAACAAGTTTTTTTGGATAGCATCAGCAGGCAGCTTCTGGGCTCTCGTGCCATGGAGGACTTTTTAGAGCGTCTGGAAGCGGGAGCAGACACCAACCTGGCAGTGCCGCTCTCGGCTCGTGTGATGGTTACTGCCGCAGTGTATGCGCATAAGCCGCGCCCGATGATGGTATGTCTGGCAGGCGAGGAAGCTGCTGCGCGCTTTGCGCACAATCTGGGTGAGTGGCTGGGCGCTGGCACCGTGTTGTCTCTGCCTCTTAGAAGCGATGTGCCCTGGGTGGCCACCGAGCCGGATGCGGCGCTGGTAGGTGCGCGGGTGGAGGCACTGCTTGCTCTGCAAAGAGGGGAGTCAAAGGTTGTGGTGACCAGTGCTCGCGCCCTGCTCCGCTTGCTGCCAGCGCCAGGACAACAGAGCTTTGACCCCTTGGTAATCACGGCTGGAGAAGAGCTGCCCCTTTCTTACTCAGAGCTGCCTGGCTTGCTCATTCAAATGGGTTACCAGCGCGAGGAGCAGGCCGGACAGCCGGCAACCTTTGCTCTCAGAGGCGACACCTTGGACATTTTTACCGCAACGGCTACTTGCCCGGTAAGACTCGAATTATTTGGAGACGAGGTTGAACGCATTCGCGCTGTGCTTGCGACCAGCGGGCAAACGATAGGCAGCCTCTCGAGCCTTACGCTTTATCCGGCACGAGAGCTTATGCTTTCTGAAGAAGCTATTAGTCGCATGCAGCGGGCAGTTGAAGTAGCTCATGATTTGGGAAGCCTGCCGCCTCAGGTGGCACACCACCTGGGTCTCTTGAAAAGCGGCTCATCTTTCTTTGGCGTGGAGCGCTATTTACCCTATCTTTACGAGCGGCTCAGCACCGTCTTGGAGTATTTGAGCCGCAACACCCTCTTATTGCTACAGGAGCCCCGGGCGCTCTTTGATGACGCTGCTGGCTACTTTGACGCACTCAAAGAGAATGCAGCAGAGCAGGGGAGCAGCACCGATGGCCTCTATTTACCACCTGCTCAGCTCGATTTTGGCAAGGCGCAACGCCTCACCATGCTCTCGTTGCTCAGCAGTGCCACCAGGCTGGATGGCCGTTTGGAAGTCAAGCATCCTAAAGGACAGATACTGGAAGACCAGCTGGCCAAGCAGGCCGCCGATATGATCAACAACGGCTTCATGACCTTTTTGGCTCACTCCAATCGCCGCACCCGTGAGTCTTTGCGAGGAGCTTTAAGCGAGGAGCAGGTTCCTTTTGATGCACTGGATGACCGGGTTGGAGAGCCCCGTTCCCCTCAGCCCCCTCAGCCCAAGCCCCCTCAGCCCAAGCCCCTCTCGCGCTCTACGGCGCATGTTGTCAATTTAGACATCTCGGAGTCGCTGGTTGTTCCGGCTGCCAAGCTGGCCTTACTCACCTTGGGCGATGCCTTTAACACTCAAGCTCGGCGGCGCGCCAAACGGGCACGCGGAGGTGGACGCCTGCAGGGAGGTCGCCTTCAGCAATCAACAGATGAAACCAGCTACACCTTTCCCTTTAAACCGGGCGACTACGTAGTGCACGAAACCCACGGCATCGCACTTTTCAAGAAGATGGTGCGTCGTACGGTAGACGGTGTGGAGCGCGACTATCTCTATTTGGAATACGCCAAGGAAGACAAGCTTTTTTCGCCTGTGGAACTCATCGATAAAGTAAGCCGCTATGTGGGAGTTGAGGGCTCAGCGCCCAGGCTTACCAGGCTTAATACGGCGGACTGGACGCGTGCTACGGGCAAGGCTCGAAAGGCCGCTCGCGCCATGGCATTTGATTTGGTGGATCTTTATGCGCGCAGGGCAAGCGCTACGGGCTTTGCTTTTGGTCCAGACAGCTCAAAGCAACGCGATATGGAACAACGCTTCGTCTATGTGGAAACCTCCGACCAGCTCAAGGCCATTGCCGATGTAAAGGCCGACATGGAGTCCACTAAGCCCATGGATCGCCTTATCTGCGGAGACGTGGGCTTTGGCAAGACCGAGGTGGCGCTGAGGGCTACCTTTAAGGCAGTGCAAGACGGCAAGCAGGTCATGCTGCTTTGTCCTACGACCATTTTGGCTCAGCAGCACTATACGACCTTTTCGGAACGTCTGGCTTCTTTTGGCGTAAGAGTGGATGTCTTGAGCCGCTTTAGAACCGCCGCTCAGCAGCGTCGCACACTAGAGGATCTTGCTGCTGGGGCAGTCAGCGTGCTCATTGGAACGCACCGTTTGCTCTCTGCTGACGTCAACCCCAAGGATCTTGGTCTCATCATCATAGACGAGGAGCAGCGCTTTGGTGTGCAGCACAAGGAGAAGCTTGTTAACCTGCGTGAGCAGCTGGATGTACTTACACTCAGCGCCACGCCGATTCCCCGCACCATGCAAATGGCGCTCACCGGTGTAAGAGACATGAGCCTCATCAACACACCACCGCCCTCTCGAAATCCCATTCAAGTGGTGGTACAGGAGTGGGACGAGGATTTGGTGTCTGCCGCCATTCGGCGAGAGCTGGAGCGAGGCGGGCAAGTGTATTACGTGTCCAATCGTGTTAAGAATATAGAGTCAGCAGTCGAGCGCGTAAATGATGCAACGCCCGAGGCACGCGTTTTGGTGGCGCACGGGCAAATGGATGAGCGCGCTCTTGAAACGGTCATGGAGAGCTTTGCCGCTGGCGAAGCAGACGTGCTCGTGGCAACTACCATAATTGAATCCGGCTTGGACAATCCTCACACCAATACGCTCATCATTGAGGATGCCGAGCGTTTGGGTTTGGCGCAGCTCTATCAGCTTAAGGGGCGCGTGGGGCGCAGTCATGATCAAGCCTATGCTTACTTTTTGTTTCCTTCCGAGCATCGGTTGACCGAGACCGCCGTTGACAGGCTCACGGCCATTAGCGAGTATCAAGAGTTGGGGAGCGGCATGCGCATAGCCATGCGCGACTTGGAAATACGAGGAGCAGGCTCTTTGTTGGGTGCCGAGCAGCACGGCAATTTGGCCGCAGTAGGTTTTGATCTTTATGCCAACATGCTGGCAGAGGCGGTGCGCGCGGCACGCCATATTGGCAAGAACGAAGATGCCACGGGCAGCGACTCGCCCGCTGATGAAGCAACAGAGGTTCGTATCGACATTCCGCTGCATGCCTATTTTCCTGAGGAGTTTGTGCCTGCCGCAGATGAACGGGTGCTTTGGTACAGGAGAGTTGCCGTTGCCAGAAGCCTCGAGCGCCTTGATGAGATAGCCACGCAGATGGAATACGCCTACGGCGGTCTGCCGGCAGCAGCAGTAAATCTCCTTGACAGAGCGCGCGCAAAGTTACTGGCTCTGGATGCGGGAGTTACCAGCGTTGGCATTGCGCGTGGAAAGCTCAACATCGAGGGGCTTGCGCTTGAGCCAGATGAGATCGAACGGTTCAAAGCGCAAGGAGGCACCTATATGGTTAAGTCTCTAAAATTGCTATACCCAATAGCAAATAAGGAATTGGCCCTCGCCACCCTGCTGGAGTTGCTCTCCTCTCTGGTAGACCCCGAAGAGGAGCAGTAGGCAGTGCACACACTTGCTCATCGTAATCTTACCCTTATAGGCATTGCCGCCATCTGCCTTGCGTTTTTGCAAAACGGGGTCAATACCGTGTCGCCCCTGGTAGCTTCGATTATTGCTGACTTTTCTGCCGAAGATCCCACGGTGGTCATCATGGTGCAGACTATTCCTGCGTTGGGCATGGTTGTGGGGTCTTTGTTGTATGGTGTGCTGTCCCGAGTTACTTCCAGCCGCGTCGTACTGCTTTTGGCTTGCGGTATATATACCGCATCCAGCGTTGTGCCCTTATTCCTGGGGCAGATGCTCTTACCCCTGCTGGTGGTACGTTTTTTCATGGGGCTCGGAGCGGGAATCTGTGCTGCCATGGCGGTGGCCTTGATAGCTGCAAACTTTGATGAACAGAGGAGTGCTCGCTTCATGGGTTATATTGTGGCTGCCCAAAGTGCCGCGATGATCTTCTTCTTGGTGGGCGCTGGCTTTTTGGGTGCCAGCAACTGGCGCCACGCCTTGCTGCTGGGCTTGGTGTGTTTGCCTGTGCTGGTGTACGGGCTCATTGTCTTGCCCAGAGAGGACAAACAAGGTAGGCAGGAGGCGTCCAAGCGTCTTGTTGCTCGCAAGCTTCAGATCAAGGCACTGCCTTTCTTTGAAAAGTATCCTGCTTACTTCTGGACTCAATGCATCCTTATATTCTTGTACTTTGCCGGCATCTTTGTCTTCCTTGTTAACACCTCCATCATGATTGAAGCCTCAGGATACGGAGGCACTTGGGAGGCGGTATTGGTCATCAATATCCAAACGGGTACCAGCCTCTTGTTGTCTTTTGCCTTTGGCCGGCTCTATGCACGTGTGGGCACGCACCTGCTTTTCATTGCTGCACTTGCAGCCGCAGCGGGTTTTGGGTGTATCTACCTGGCGCAAAACCTTATCTGGATGTGTGCAGGCGCTGCCTTGCTGGGCTTTTCTATACCCAACTTCTTGGCAACGCTGTATCAGCTCGTTGGAAAGCACGCCCACCCGCTGGTTTCCGCCAGCTCTACCTCTGTGCTTTTGGCCTTTCAGCAGATGGGAGGCGTGCTCATGGTGTCGTTTGTCAAGCCTCTTTGCGAGGTGTTGGGTCTCGACTTCTCCGTTGGCCGCGACCCTTTCTTGGTGTATGTTGCTGTTTTTGTGCTGATTGCCCTGGTCGCGCTCTGGCAAGTAAAAGGCAAACAACAATCGGGTGCCCACTGACATCCGCAAGGGACAAGGGGACGGGGCTGGTGTCCCAGTTTTGGCAGAGCCAGAAACTGGGACACCAGCCCCGTCCCCTTCTGTCCCACACACGCTTGCCGCTTTGCCAGCCTGGGTTGCCAGCCTATTTGGGGAAGCTTGTGTCCAAAGCCTCACTAAACTTATCCTCGACATCAGCACTTGGCGTAAAGCTGTCAAGCACCGTCTGTATGCTTGAGTCGCCTGGAGCAATGCACCAGCCAGTTATGTGCACCACATATTTTTCGCTCATTTGGGCAAAGAACTGCCTGCTGGGCAGTCCGTTCCAGTCAAAGTCGAGCGTACTCCACTTGTAGAGACCAGCGCTTACGTCTGGCCCCGGGGTGTTTCTGTCCGAAGAGAGACGGTCGTCAATTTTTTCCTCAACCGCACCATAGGCAAAGCTCACAGTGATAACCGCCTGATGACCACCACCAATGTCTTGGTAGAACTCAATCTCAGTGTAGTTTCCGTTAGGACCTCTGACATCAAAGCCATCGGGTACCACAGACGAGAACCATACAAAATCCTCGCCAGCCGTTTCGGCTGCATCCGTGCTGCCCTCCAAGCTGCTTTCGCCAGCGTCTGCGTCAGTGATGTCTGCACCATTACTGGTGTCAGAACCGTTGTTGCCGCAAGCTGTCAGCGCCACTGCCACCGCCAGAATCACTGCTGCAAGCAGTAACTTGTACCATACCTTTTTCATAACTCCGTCCCTTCTGCTCGGTATCCTGCTCTATGTTGGTTATTGTATCATTAAGCTCCCCTGCTCCCACACGAGTTGCAGACCAGGAGGTTTGTGGCAATAGTTGCAACAAAGCTCCCCCTGCTCCCATACGAGCTACAATGACACACGAGTTGAAATGAGAATGCACACAAAATGGATAACACTGCACAAAGAAGGACTTCTCGCAAAAGAACGCTCAGGCTACTTATGGCCATTGGACTGGCTGTATCTCTGAGTGCAGGTATCGTTGCCAGCATAGGCCACAACAGAATAGTGCACATGACAGCAGCCTCCCTGTTTTTCATCTTGCTCGTCATACACC
The DNA here is from genome assembly GCA_009784945.1 of Coriobacteriia bacterium. Classification (GTDB taxonomy): domain Bacteria; phylum Actinomycetota; class Coriobacteriia; order Coriobacteriales; family UBA8131; genus WQXH01. The sequence goes on from WQXH01000061.1 coordinate 8,580, forward strand.
TGGTAATCAACAGAAAATGGATTGCCAAGATGCTTGGCAGCGTTGCCAAGGGTAAGTTCAACAAAAAGCAAAGGTATGTAGCCATTCTTAACACATTGCTTTTTGTTGCCGCTGTTGTCTTGCTTTTTTCTGGAGTCGTCATGGCAGTGGCTCCCTATGGCTCAGGTAACAGTGCACATCAAGGGCAGGGCTACTATGAAAATCGTGATGAACGTGCTGATTATTACAGTGATGGTGAGCCCAAGGAGAGCCAGCGCGAGTATAACAACGACCGCAAGGACAGAGCTCGTGAGTACAGCAATCGTGAGTACAGCAATCGCGAGAGTAGCCGGCTAGACGATCGAGAAAGAAGTAGAGAAGACATGCGTGAGGGCTACGGGCAGCGCCATGATGGTCGTGGCGGCCAAGAAGGGCATCGCTTTGGTTCGAACCAGGCTGCTCACTCCATTACTGCGTTTACCTTCATCATACTCATTATTCTGCACATAAAAGCATACTGGCGCCGCCTGGCAGGCTACCTACCTCGCTCTTCGAGACAATAATAGCTACAAGCACCATAATAGAGCCTCTAAAGACCGCCTTAAGGCAGCACAGAGAGCTGGGAAGTGTAGAGGTAACTTCAGCCAAAATCACCCTTTCAAAAACGTTTTTTTGAAAAAGGCAAAATTCTTTGGAAATTATATTGACAGCCCCTAAAAAAGAGGATAATATACTCCTTCGCGTCTCATACGAACAACTTAACCGACAGTGTGAGCGACTATCGTGCAAAACCTAATCGACAGCACGAGCAACCCATCTGAATCGAGCAGCAGTTTGGCTCGAATTCTGTATGAATGGACGAGAATCCACGCACCTTGAAAACTGGATACTGTGATGTAAAGACAGACACATTAAGTGTTGTTTTTAAGCCAGACAAATTAAAACAATGAGACCCGTCAAAGTGGTACGGTCAATTAAAAGACAACGGCCACTAATGACAAAAACCATGATTTAAACTCACGAATTTTACAGTCCTAACAGACTGTTTCCAGGCCGAAACACGCTGGAGAAATCCAGCGAAATAAACGGCTTTAGGCGCGGAAGCAAGCGAGGTTGTGAGGGAGCGTACCTGAGTACGTGACCGAAGCAACTGAGCGCAGCTGACAAAGCATAAAGGCGTTTAGGCGCTGGATTTAATCTCGGAGGATAAATCGCTTTAGGCAAGGCGGCAAGCGAGGTTGTGAGGGAGCGTACTTGAGTACGTGACCGAAGCAACCGAGAGCAGCCAATGCCGCATAAAGAGATTTAGACCCGAGATTTGAAACGGAGAGTTTGATCCTGGCTCAGGATGAACGCTGGCGGCGTGCTTAACACATGCAAGTCGAACGATTAAAGCCCCTTCGGGGGTGTATAAAGTGGCGAACGGGTGAGTAACACGTGA
>WQXH01000062.1 GCA_009784945.1 Coriobacteriia bacterium
GATAGCACTGGCGCCCAAAGAAGAGGAGATGTCTTCAGTAGAGCGGCAAAGGATTGAAGAGCTCGTAAGGGCAGTTGATGAGGGTAGCTATGCGAGACCAAGCTCTGCCAGCCCAGGGCTTACTGCTGAGGCAGATATATCTGGTGCAACAGGAGCACCCGGCAGCCCAAGCACTTCTCTTGGTATTACAGACTCCTCCTCCCTTGCCGCTGCCATAAAGGGCATGTCAGATGAGCTCATCAGAGAGCTACGCCGGATGCCCAACGACGAGGCTGTCCTCATGAAGTCTGCACTCAAAACCCACATCAACAAGCTTCAAGAGCTCCAGAGGCACATCTAAGCCTCAGTGCCCACCCACAAACAACGGCTGACTGTACTTCTCGCTGCTTCATCGTCAAGACTGCTACTTTGGTTAGGGAGCAAGGAGGTATGGAGAGAAACTGAGCCCTGAGCTTACCCTGTTTTGATATGATGCTTCTAAACAATTGCGCCCTGCCAGCACGCAATTACCTAACACGTACGAGGAACGAGGAGAGTATGAGAAAGCTTGCTTTATTGCTATCTCTTTGTGTAGCTCTAATTTGCAGCTGCCTGCTGGCTGGTTGTGCCTTGTTTTTTGTATCAGATGACGGTTTACCGGGCCAGGACTCCACAGGAAACTCGACAAGCCAAAGCATGGGTCAGAGCACAAGTCAAAGCTTGAGCGGAGCCCAAAAGGAAGTCAGGTATAACGCGCGATATGCGTTTGAGCAAGTCAGCATGCCTCAGTTCGTGTTTCAAAATCAAGCCGAGTTCATCGAGTGCCTACAAACGTCTGACCTTGCGTCTGCAGAGCGAGAGATCCGAGCAATTTGGAAGTATTCAACAGAAGAATTCTTCATTACCATGTTTACCCAAGAAGAGCGGGAACATGCGGCTCAAGGAAATGAGCAGCTCTATGAACTGCTCGATCCAATGACTCTTGAGTTTGGGCTCGGTGCAGAACACATAGCAGAAATCACATTCGAAGAAATCGACCGTAACTCAAGTTGTATTCTCATTGAGATGCTGGAGCTGGACGAGCTGCTTTTGTGCACCTTCATAGCAATTGTTGACAAGGGAGAAGATGGTCTGGCCTACTACACCGTAGAACGAACCTACGGCTCAGAAGAAGACGAGCGCGCCTACATGTTCTGCTTTGTAGAACAGCAGGGACGAGGTTCGATTGGCACTATTGAAAGCACTAAAGAAAGCGTGCTCGAAGCCATACGTCAGACTTCTGTGTGAAAACTCGCTGGGGGGAGATGCTATAGACCTTCAAAAAAGCCAAGGCCGTAGTCGTACATGTTGTGTCCTGTTTCCAGGGGAGCGCCTCCAACGGTAATCCATATCTCATCCAGCTCATAGTACCCGAGTAAGGTGTTAACCAAACTGCCAAGCATCAGGTATTCTCCTATTGTTCCTTTGCTGCCAACTCCACTTTCGAAGGCTGAGTTCATCTCCACTAGACCGCTGTTGCCGTCAATCGTAAAGCTTATAAGGGCACTGCCTTTTGGCAAGGCCTCTTTTGCCTCCAGAAGTACAATGATGTTTTCTGCTGTGCCGTCAGTCGTAGCTTGCTCGGCGTTGAAGCCATTGGCATCGGCAAGCCAGTCGGGCAAATAGAGCGTTACCGTGGATTCGGTGGGCTCGTTACTCATGTTGCCTTCATCGTTTGAGGGCAAGCCGGGGTTGGCATTGCTACTGCAGGCAACCAGAGCAAGCGTTGAAGCTGCCAAGGCTACTGCAAGCATGCAGCAAAGAACTCTTTTCATTGTGCTCTCTTTCTCTTATGGCTGGTGCTGAAACTATAGCGTAGGTTTGCCCACTGACGCACAACTGTAAATAAGGTATAGTCAGCGCATGGATAATCAAGAGGTCATACGTAGTAAAGAAAACAGCTTCTATAAGAGGATTAAGTCTTATCAGAGTGCCAAGTATCGCAAGCAGGACAATTGTTTTGTGGCAGAAGGCGAGAAGCTTCTTTTTGAAGCACTTGCCTCTTGCAGTTTAAAGCACATTCTTATGAGTCAAAGCTACTATATGCAGGCCGTACAACAGCTTTCTGCACCCCATGACCACCAGACTTTGAAACCTGCTCTGAGGCTCTTGCATGTGGCTGAAGAAAGTAGCGCGCAGTTGCTCACCGTGTTGTCTGACAATCTCTTTTGCTCACTGTCTGAGCTTAAGACCAGCCAGGGTGTTCTTGGTGTCTTTGAGTTGCCTGCCCATGAGGTGGATGTGTCTGGGTTCAACAAAGTAGTTGTCCTCGAAGGCGTTCAAGATCCAAAAAACGTAGGCGCTATTATCCGCAGTGCGCACTGCCTTGGCTATGAAGCAGTCGTGTTAGATTGCTGTTGCGCACAGCCGTTTTCGCCCAAGGTAATCAGATCGTCGATGGGCTCTGTCTTCCATGTGCCCGTTGTAAGCTGTCAAGCACCAGGGCAGTTGCTTCAGCAAATCGCAAAGCTCAAAGACAGCGGCTTTTATATTGTTGGAACGGCTCTCTCCGGCACAGAAAAAGTGGTAGCAAAGGCAAAGATTGCTCTCTTGATTGGAAGCGAGGGAGGCGGTCTGTCCTCCCAAAGCATGGAACTCTGCGATCATATCTTCACCATTACAATGGCAGAGAGTGCTCAAAGCCTCAACGCAGCGGTCGCCTGCGGAATTGCTCTCTATCTCTTTAATACGGATAGCACTAAGTAGGTGGCAGTGGGCAGAAGAGGCAAGCAAAGCGGTAGCTCGTTGGCCCAAGCGATGTGCTCGGCTTACAAAGCATCACTCTTCCAAAATAGAGTCAAAATGTGCTTCCAGCCGGTAAAGGAGCCATCGGGTAAATCCCAGTATTCATGTATATACAAAGTGCTTTTACCTTCGTCGAGTGTCACTTTTCTTGGCTGATAAAACACACTGGTATCACCCGACGAGCCCATCACTCTCGACCAGGTTATTTCGATGTGCGCCTCACCCGCCCCTTCATCGATGGAGTAAGTAAATTGTTCATCTTGAGGTCCCGACCAATACGTTCCGGTGCCATCTGCATAAAAGGTGTAGCAAGGAAAGAAGCCGGTTGGCGGAGGGGGCTCTCCAGTTGAGAGCACTGGCTTGTCAGGGTCATTATCTAGATCCCAAACACCAACTATGGCATCTTGCAGCGCCAGCGAAGAGCGACTGGACTCGGCAGTGTTGTTTGCAGGGAGAGCATTATTGACAGGTGGAACCCCGCCACTAGCGCAGCCAAGCAAAGAGAGCATAACCGAGGCTAAAAATGTTGTTGGAAGCACTTTTTTAATAATCATCAGTCTCCTTATTGTGCTCGCTGATACTGATTTATCAGGCTAGTTGAACAAGGTGTACATTGTAACACGCAGCAGATGCAGCTTTTGTTATTGGCAGTTATTGGCAGACCTGAAGTAGGCTCTGCAACATTCGCAATCGAGCGAACGCGACAGGGAGACAGGAGGTGTAAGCTGGGCCCTGCAACATTCGCTCTTCGAGCGAACGCGACAGGGAGACAAAGTTGGCAAAGTTGACAGGCAATTGTCTATTGCTGCAAATTGCTCGAGAAGACTATAATGAGTGTCATCACTGGGTCGGTTGACTACAAGGTTATTAAAAAGGATTCTAAGGATGGGTTTATGAGAGAAGTCTACTACAAGCCTTCGGGCAAGGTTTCGCCCCTGTTTATTGTGCTCTTTATTGCATCAGCGGCAATTGCAATTCCGATATTGAGCGTTGCCTATATTTATGCCATTTATTATATTCCCTTTATTTATTTGAACTTCTTGCTTACGGGCTTATGCGGTCTTGGCATGGGATTCGTCATCATGATGTGCACTCGCTTGGGAAAGGCACGAAGCAGGGCGCTGGTTATTGTGCTTACAATCCTTGCCATGCTCTTGCTTAAGTATGCGCAGTGGTGTGTGTATATTCCCTTGGTATATTCCGATGCATACCAGGTTGTTGCAGTATCATTTGCTGAGCGCCTGCAAATAGCACTCGAGCTCTTTTTTCAACCTTATATGGTGCTCATGAGTGCTGTGGAAATCAATGAGTTTGGAGTGTGGGGAATAGGGTCTCTTGATGTCGTAAACGGCATTGCATTACTAGTCGTTTGGATTTTAGAATTTGCCATAATGCTGATATGCGCCCTGCTTATCTCTTCAAGCAAAACGGTCTTACCCTTCTCAGAAAACGCTGGCGCATGGTATACAGGCGCGCAAAATTTTGCTGAGGCCAATCTGCCTGCAGACTTTGACAGCTTTAAGACGAGTTTGGAAATGGGTAACTTTAGTGAGCTGCTTAGCCTCGCGCAACAAGGAAAGCAAGACGACTACAACTACCTAGGCATTGAGATTTTTGAACCGCCTCCATCCAATACCATAGAGCCCCATTATCTGACTATTTACCATCAGGTAATAACCTTTGACAAGAAGGGTGAGGCAAAACCATCAAGCACACCCTTGCTCACACATCTGGCAGCAGATCAATCTACCGTAGCAACAATAGTGCAGGCTCAAACGCTGGCAGCACAGCAGGCAGAGCAGGCTCAACAGACCCAACTGACGCAAGAGGCGCAAGAGCTCGCCCCGCCGCCGCCCGTAGGGCTCGCTCCAGTAGTATCTGAAGAGTTGCCTCCGCCGCCGGCAGGAGAGGTTGCACCACCGCCGCCGTCCACAGGGCTTACTCCACACCAGTAACGAGGATCTCAACAGCAACAGGAAGGCTAAGTTGGCCTGGCAGGTTACTAATCAGACCCAATTCGTCATTGCGGGCTTGACCCGCAATCTGAGACGCATTTTGGTTAGATTGCGGCTCGGAGGCCGCAATGACGGACTACAGTCTGACTAGTAACCTGGCCAGTAACCGTGGTACACGTGCCGGTGGTTGATGTTGTCTATTCATCCAGGTTGTGCTACTATGTCTTACAGTTTCGTAAGGAGGAACTCATGTCAAGTTCAACAATGACAATACGGCTCAATACTGAAGATAAAGAGCTTATTACTGCTTATGCAAAAACTTTTGGTAAAAGCGTTTCGGATTTTATGCGTGAAGTTGCCTTGCAGCGCATAGAAAGCGAGCTTGATTTAAAGGCCTGGGAAGAAGCAAAAAGAGAATTTGATAATGATCCTATTACTTATTCAGCCGAAGAGATCGCCCATAAGTATCGATGAGCTTTAATCTCGTTTATTCAAAAAAGGCAAGCAAACAGCTTGATAGGATTGACAAGAAATACAGCAGGATAATCACTCTCTGGCTTCTTAAAAACATTCATGGTTGTAAGAATCCTCGCTTGCATGGGGAGCCACTGGAGGCAAATCATAAAGGAAAGTGGAGATATCGGATAGGAAGCTATAGAATTCTTGTTGATATTATTGACAAAGAGCTTATCGTGCTCGCGCTCAATGTGGGGCATCGTAAAGATATATATGAGATACGTTAACCTGCCAGCAAATACGCCAATGAGCCATCTCAGTTTTATTTAAGAGATCTTATCGGTATAGCCCATTTTGACGTGCTTTGCGTCGCAGAAGGGTTTGTTTTGAGAGCTGCCGCAGCGGCAGAGGGTGTATCGGTTCCTTGTTTCATACACAGCGCCCTCAACACTCAGCAGGGGCACGCCTCCCCTTACATACATTGACCCAGAACATTGCTGTTCGGGGTCTTCAAGGAGTAAGATCTCTGGTTCATCAAACTGTGGTTCGATGGCTTGGTTGCCTGCTCGCTTGTCGTGTTGCACCAGCCTTCCGGCGGGGCACTCAGAGGCAGTCTTGATGGCTAGCTCGCGTGCTTCTTCGTTGTCTGAGCCCTTGGTAAAAGACCAAACATCACCATCTCCTGCGTGACAAAAGCGTGCATAGGCACAGCGATAGTCGTCATGTAACTCAAGCGTGGGCCCGTCAATCATTGACTTTCGCTCGCTAAAAGCCTCCGTTGAGGCAGTGAGGCTGCCCTCAAAGTTGATTGTTGCATGATTGCCGTCGCAGAAGGGTTGCTTCTTCGAATGTCCGCATCTGCAAAGCGCATAACTCTCTGCCTGCGGCAAACTGATGCCCGGAGTATGCACTCGCTCGCCATCAAGGCATTGCACCACAGACTGGGAGAGCTTGACTGAGCCATTGACTACGTAGGGCCCGTTCTTGGTTATGGTGATCTTTGGGTCTGCCATGAATTACCTCGATCTGCACTCTTTGATTCTATTGACCAGCAAACAACTCGCCTACGCGCGCATGCTCTTGTAATTGGATATCGGTGTCTTTGCCCGAGTACCCATAGACCTCAAGACCAAAGTCATCCGCGCTGCTCATTTTGGCAATCATGCCGCGCCCTTTAAACTTTGGTGCCATGCCTCCGTCGATGTTTATTGATCTAATCATTTGTTTGTCATCACGATTGAGCACGCCCATGCCGTTGGTTTCGAGCTTATCAATGGTATTGTGACCACAGATAATGATGGGAACTTCGATGCGATTTAATGCCATACCAAGACCCATTGCTCTGAGCTCGTCAGTGCCCATATCGTTGGCACTCATCTCACCGCCAGCCGCACCAGCTGCACCAGCCGCACCAGCTGCGCCAGCCGCACCAGCTGCACCAGCCGCACTAGCTCCACCAGCACCACCAGCCGCACCAGCAGCAAGTCTGCCAGCAGCTATCAGGTTTTGGGCAATCATTTTTGGTTTGATTATCGTAGTTTCATCAGCATAGATGGAATTAACCAGGGTCAAGGCTTCTCTGATCTCGGCTGTTGACTGGGTTTTTTCGTCAAAGTCGCGTATGTCTTTGGCTATCGCGTCAAAACCCTGGAAGATATCTTGATTGGTGTAATGCACTCCCTTGTAGTAAAGCCCCTCAATGCGCTCTCCCTTTTCATCATGGGTAGCTATCATGCCCGTTTGGCTATCGACTCTGCCAATTGAAACAATACCGCGATCATCAAACGGCAGCATACTGTGTAGCAAAGCATTGCCGTAGGCGTCGCGCTCGTAGAGATTAAAAGTCTCTTTGTAAAACACGGCAAATTCTTGAATGGTCTTGTTCTCAAAGTAGTTGCCATAATCGAGCTTTTGCTCTTGGGCAGGCAGTTGGTCATTCAAGACATTCAGCAGCCCTCCGCCATCAGCCGAGCCCCAGCCCTTATGGCGAACCCAATCGTAAGACCACCATTCGGGCGTGAGATAGTGACTGACCATCAGCTGGTCAACAGAGCGGTAATCCTCTCCATATTTTTCTACTTGTGCATCAAGGCTTGCACGATACGACTCTACTATTTCGTGCAACTGGCCGGGCATTTCTTGAAGCAGGGTATCCTCGGGATACTTGTTGGCCAGGTTCTTGGCCTCCAAAAGCTTGGCTTCAAACCAGCCGAGTGACATCGACTCCACATCGCGCAGCCCGGTGTACACGAGTATTTCCACATTGCGACCCAACAGCTCTGCCCAAAAACTACGCAGCGCATCGTCTTCATTAATGGCAGTATTCTTTGTGGCCTGATACTTTTCTGGATAGTTAAGCAGGTCTTTACCGTCCCCCTCTTTCATCAGGCCTGTCTTTTCGTCCAGCTTTCTTAACTCTGCGCCATAATTGTTTTCAAAGTCTTCAAGACGCCCTTGGTACATCTTGCCGTACTTTTCTTTCTGCTGCTTTTTAGTATGCTCAATGTGAGCTGCAAAGATCTTTGCCCAGTGCGCCTTGCCCTGACCATCATTTGGAATATGAATACCAAGCAAATTCATCATCGCCCAAAAATCATGATTGCCCGTAACGTAGCGACCTTTGCCCGAGGCTATCACCTCCGTTGCCGTACGAAAAGTTGCCACTGGATCTGGTGCGCGATCGAGCAAGTCGCCAAGAAGATAAATCATCTCGACTCCTTCTCTCTCACACGCCTCTGCAATGCTTTGAGCAGTCAATGTCTCTTCATGCTTCATTCCAAGCCCGTGGCGCAACAAGGCATCAAACTTATCGCTTGCGCCGTGAGGGTCGCTGATATACAGGTAGGTGGGCTGTGCTTCTTTGCTTAACATGGTAGTCCTCCTCAAGTGGGCTCGGGTCAGAATCGGGTCAGGCTCGGGTCAGGCTCAGGGCAACAAGGTATGGCAAAAACTGCTTACAACTGTAACAGAACGGGCAGGCTTTGCTCTGTCGATTCCATCAAAAGGACAAAAACTGATAGTACAAGGCTATACTGTAACCATGATGTTTTTAGTTCCAGATAACAACGAAGAGTTCGTGCGCCAATACACGTTGGCACGATCTAACCGTAAGACTCTCGGCTTGTATATCAAAAATGGCAAGCTAGAGGTTCGTGCGCCGCTCTTTGTACCAAAGGAAAAAATCGATGCCTTCGTACGATCAAAAGAAAAGTGGATAGCGGGCAAGCTGCCAAAGTCATATCAAGACGCTCAGCAGCGAGCAAACTTCTCACTCAATTATGGCGATACCGTACTCTATCTTGGCAAGGAGCACCCAATCGTTGCACGCCTGGGCGATTATATTGGTTTTGATGATGACCTGGGGCAATTCTTTATGCCGCCCCACTTATCGCCAGAGCATATAAAAGCGGCCGTTGTGCAGATTTATAGAATCCTTGCCAAGCATGATTTGACCAACAAGGTCACCTACTACGCAAAGCATCTCAATGTGGTGCCTATGGCAGTAAAGATTAATGGTGCAAAGACGCGCTGGGGCAGCTGCTCCAGCAAAATGAATCTTAACTTTTCATGGCGTTTGATAATGGCTGACGAGGCAACCGTTGACTACGTGGTAGTGCATGAGCTGGCACACCTCATCGAAATGGGCCATAACGAGCGATTCTGGGCAATTGTCGCAAGCGTCTTGCCAGATTACAAAGAGCGGCAAAAACAGCTCAAAGAACTCATGTACCACCTCAGAGCAGAAAACTGGGAAGACTGCTAGCAGGACAGAGACATATGAAGGGGACGGGCTTCATTAGCTTAAGCATTATCGTCATTGCGGCCTCCGAGCCGCAATCTTAAACCGCGCTTGAAGATTGCGGGCCGAGCCCGCAATGACTAACAGGAGGGAATAAGTGTATGACATTGGAGCTATTTGCCTGCTCGTACTCGGGTGAAGCTTTCGAGGGTTGCTCGCCCAAAACGAAGCTCCTTCCACAATCCCTCAAAAGAAAGAATAGCAACGCCAGCGGTGGGAAAGTGGTGAGCCACTTGCGCTGACAAATCACTGGGCTGGGCCAAGATGTCAACCAGTTCTCCCATGGTGGGCTGATGGTTGACAATGCAAAGTGTAGACACTGACTCTCCAAGTGCATTCATTTCTGACATGAGCGTGAGTGCGTCCGTAAAATAGAAGGAGCGGCTCGTAACCACATTCTTTGCGTGGGCTCCCCCCTTGCACGCCCGCTCCCAGGTCTCTTGCGTGCGCTTGGCAGCTGAACACAAAACCAAATCAATGTCATAGGGCTCAAGCAAGGCTCCTGCAACGTAGGCATCCTTTTGCCCTCGCTCTAAGAGGGGTCTGTCAAAATCAGGAGCTCCTGTGCTCCAGTCTGACTTTGCATGACGAATAACGATAATGGTCTTTGTAGCAGATTCAAATGTGGTCATCTCTTGTCCTCCAAGTCAACGTCGGGATAGGGGCTACAGTCTGATGATTAACCACTCGACTCCATACCACGCAATCCATATGATAGATATGCTGCCCAAAACGATGAGCACAATGCCAAAGGCCAGCTGGGTCTTTAGGGGTAAATTGATTCCATACTTTAATAGTGGTTGCACCTTTTTTGCCCGATGGCGTCGCAAAAATCTGATCCCGATAATCACCAAGACTATCGCCACCAGTAGTACAGCCAGTAGGACAAAAAATAACCCTAACGCTACCATTGTGCATCCTTGCATTCATTGTGTTCCAACAGAGACGAGCTCTCACGTTACCAGTCAGACGCTCTCACCGATTATAACATCGTAGTATCATCTACACCCAATGCCGC
>WQXH01000063.1 GCA_009784945.1 Coriobacteriia bacterium
GAGAGCTCTTGACCACTGAAGGTGAGCTGCCTTTTAGTAGCCCACTTTCAAGTCGTCTCAAAGAAGCAGGAACTAAGCATCAAGTCTGCCATGGGTAGATTTGTGTAGGTATTAGAGAACGGCTACTGTTAGCGCCCACACTGTCGTCGCACATTTCGTAGCTAATCAGCTCCTGTGTCACTAGTCAGACTGTAGTCCGTCATTGCGGCCTCCAAGCCGCAATCTAACCAAAATGCTTCTCAGATTGCGGGTCAAGCCCGCAATGACGAATTGGGTCTAATCAGTAACGCTCCTGTCGTCGTGTGCAAAGAGTTGGGCATGTGTTGCCTTTTCTACAAAGAAGCTTTGTGGTATCATGTGCCGTTCGTAAAGAAAGAGGAGTTTGAGAACAATGTCTAAAGTTTGTACCGTATGTGGAAAGCACCCGTCCTCCGGGCGGAATGTGTCGCACTCGCATCGCGTAACCAACCGCATGTTTAAGCCTAATGTCCAAAAAGTCACTATCAAGGTAGGCGACGGCTTCAAGAAGTCCAACGTCTGCACCAAGTGCCTCAAGGCTGGCAAAGTTGCGCGCAGCTAAAAACACGCACACAACCACCTCGTCTAAAAAGCGCCCTCTGGCGCTTTTTTGTTTGCCTAGCTACCTATTGCTACCCGAGTAGGGGTGCTCTGGGCGAGCAGATTGTCTTGAAAAGTAAAATCGGGCTGAGGGAGTTTATACACAATAAATGACCGAAGTCCGATTTTGATTTGAAAGGCAAGATGCCGTCCAGAGCAACCCGTAGAAATCCAGCACTGCCTACTTAGATGATGTTGCTACCCGAGTAGGGGTGCTCTGGGCGATTAGATTGCCTTGAAAAGTAAAATCGGGCTGAGGGAGTTTATACACAATAAATGACCGAAGTCCGATTTTGATTTGAAAGGCAAGATGCCGTCCAGAGCAACCCGTAGAAATCCAGCACTGCTTACTTAGCAATGAATTTTCGGCCAATAGCAAAAGCCTCACCGATAATCTCTCCTGGTGCCCGGTAGGCGAGCTGACCTGAGTCAAAGGTGAGAATTTTTGCTCTGGCTAAATCGAGATTGCCTTTTTCGTCTTTGAGTGACTCATCGATCTTTACATCTCTGATTTGACCAATGAAGAGGGTGTGCAGTCCTAGATCAACCGTATGAGTTATCGTGCACTCCATACAAAAGGGAAACTCTGCAATGTAAGGCGCGTCAACATAATCTCCGCGCACAGGAGTCAGCTTGGTTACCTCAAATTTTCGATAGTGACGCCCGCTCACCATGCCAAAGTAATCCGCAGCAGCTGCATGTTCAACCGAAGGCAGATTAATGGTAAAGGCTTTAGTTCGATGCAGAGCGTCATAGGTATGGCGCGAAGGCCTCACGCCAATGCTAACGCTCTCTGGCCCAGAAGAGGCTATGCCTCCCCAGGCAACCGTGCACGCATTGGGCTCGCCGTGCTCGTCATAGGTGCCCACCACCATTACCGGATTGGGAAAAATAAGCCCCGATACACTAATACTTTGCTTCATCTTGTCCTCCAATCGGCCACATTGCATTAACACTAAGATGCCACTCAGACAAAGCTCCCTGTTAGCTCATGCGTTCAATAAAAAAGTCTGCCATCTGCGCAAGCAGCCTGGTGTAGTCGTTGTCTTCCAGTTTGTCAGTAACACTGGCTTTAGCGGCAGTTACCAAGCCAGTGGCATAGTCACCAGCAAATTCCAATGAGCCTGCCTCCTGCATAATCTCCACGGCGCAGGCAAGCATGGTTGGTGCGGTTGTATGTGAGGCCAGGATGGCCGTAAGCTCAGTGTTCTGCTCTGAATGCTGTAGGGCATGCACGGCAATCAAGGTGCGCTTGCCCTCAGTGATATCAGAGCGGTAGTCCTTGCCTAATAACTCCTTGTTGCCCACAAGGTTAAGCAAGTCGTCTTGAATTTGAAATGCCAAGCCAGCTGCCATGCCATACTCTCGCAAAGCCGCAATTTGCTCTTCACTTCCGTTGCCAATGATAGCGCCCACTGCAAGAGGGGTTGCGCCCGAGTAATAGGCAGTCTTACGCTTGGCCATTTGAAGATAGTCGTCTATGCTCAGGTCAAAGCGCCCATCGCGTGCCCAGCCAATGTCAAGCGCCTGGCCTTCAATAGTGCGGGTGGTCATCTCAACAAGCTCTTCAAGAATCCTGATACGTTTGCTCTCGGAGAGATTCTTATCGTTTAATACGCTACCCGTAACCTGAGAAAGCGCCAGATCACCAGCGTTAATGGCTAGACCCAAGCCCTCGGTTATATGCAAACAGGGCTCGCCTCTGCGCAAGGTTGATTCATCAGCTATGTCATCGTGAATCAGCGCTGCTGTATGAAAATGCTCTATCGCTGCGGCAGATGCAGCCACCATTGAGGTGTCTCCGCCTACTGCTCCACAGGCAAGCTCACATATCAAGGGGCGGTGACGCTTACCGCCGTTAGCACTGTACCTTGAGAGAGGAGAATAGAGGTATTTGTTAATATCCTCATTGACCTCTACCTGATAGTACTCGGCTATTAGTTGACCAATGCGTGGTGAGTTTTGTTCCAGGTATGACAAAAATGACATAATGCTCCATGTCTGGCTTCTTGTTTCAGGGTGCCTCCGGCTGCTTCATGCGCACAAGAGGCACCACGTTTTTCTTCTTTCGTCTCCTCAGCGCTTTATCTGAGGTTATAAAACGCATCTCCGCCCAAATAGGCTCCCGAATCGGCAAGCTCCTCTTCAATGCGGATAAGCTGATTGTACTTGGCAACACGGTCGGAGCGTGCAGGGGCACCTGTCTTGATTTGGCCGGCGTTGGTTGCTACAGCCAAATCAGCAATAGTGGTGTCTTCAGTCTCGCCAGAACGATGACTGATGATACAGGCATATCCCGCCTGCTTGGCGCACTCAATAGTCTCCAGTGTCTCGGTAAGCGTGCCAATTTGATTGAGTTTAATCAAAATGGCATTGGCAACCTTGCGCTCAATACCCTGCTCGAGAATCGCTCTATTGGTCACAAATATGTCATCACCAACGAGCTGTATCTTGCTGCCCAGCTTTTCGGTCAGTAGCTCCCATCCTTGCCAGTCGTCTTCGGCCATGCCGTCTTCGATGGACATGATGGGGTACTTCTCCACCAGCTCAACCCAGTAGTCCACCATGGCCTCTGAGGTGAGCTCGCGACCCTCACCGGCAAGCAAATACAGCTTGCGTTTGGGGTCATAAAACTCGGTTGCTGCCGGATCAAGGGCAAAGACGATTTGCTCGCCTAAGGTATAGCCGGCCCGATTGACTGCTTCAAATAGCAGCTGTAAGGGCTCTTCATTGCTGTTGAGGTCGGGGGCAAAACCACCTTCGTCTCCCACGCCGGTGCCAAGACCTCGTTCTTGCAGCACCTTTTTAAGTGTGTGATAAATCTCCGAGCACCAGCGAACCGCCTCGGCAAAGCTCGTGGCTCCAACCGGCATGATCATGAACTCCTGAAAGTCCACATTGTTATCTGCATGCGCGCCACCGTTAAGCACATTCATCATGGGAGTGGGCAAGACGTGTGCATTTACCCCGCCCAGGTACGAGTACAACGTGAGCTCACAAGACTCGGCAGCCGCTGCGGCGGCAGCCAAAGAGGCACCTAAAATGGCGTTGGCTCCCAGGTTGCTTTTGTTCTCGGTTCCATCAAGCACGATGAGCTCAGCATCTATGCCTCGCTGGTCAGAAGCGTCCAGGCCTATGAGCGCATCAGCAATCTCTTCATTCACATGATCAACTGCGCGCGCTACCCCCTTGCCCAGATAGCGGGGGCTGTCTGCATCTCGCAGCTCCACAGCCTCAAGGGCTCCCGTGGAGGCACCCGAGGGCACAGCAGACCTTCCAAATGAACCGTCATCCAAGACAATCTCAACTTCTACCGTTGGATTGCCGCGACTGTCCAGGATTTCACGTCCGTAGACATCTTCGATTATGCTCATAGACACTCCTCACTCTTAGAGAAAAGTTACTGACAATACGGCTCATTATACTACTGGCTGCGACTTACGCAGAGACAAAATAGGTTATCATAGGCAAACATGAGCATAGAAGAAGATAAGCGACACAAACTGGACTTTGGCGCAGGAAATGTAGCGGTCTTACCCTCGCGCTGTTTGCGCATTGCAAAGAAGCCTACCGACTGCGATCTTTGCGTCTGCGCCTGCCCAGCTTTGGCAATTACCCCCAAAGAGCTGCACGAAGAATCTCCCCCGGCAGGGGCAGATAATAGCCCTCTGTCTATCCTTGATAAAAAGATGGGAGTCAAGGTGAGTGAGGACTGCATCCACTGTAGCCTATGCACAACTGCTTGTCCGGTTGAATCTCTCAGCAATACCCAGCATCATCCTAAAAGTTTTGAAAAGCAGGTAGCCGATAGAGCGCTCAAGCTTGAAGGGCTTGCCCTTAGCTGCGCGCGAGCCCTCTATGGCGTTGCGCCTCGTTTGGCTGCGCATGCCATCAGCCTTCCTTGCCTGGCAGCCCTGACCTCCGAAAGCTGGTTCTTTGCTGCTACTTCAGCGCGCGATGCAATTGTCAGTCAGGCAAATGCTCGTAGCGGTAGCGCAGATGAAGAAGATCCCCTCGGCATTCTCAAAGTGTATCTCCCTGCGCTGATTTGTGATGGTTGCCCTGTCAATCTTGAAGGCAAAGCCGAAAAGACCTTTCTCGATATCATTTCTGCCGTTGAGTCTTGGGGTGTCAGCAATATTGAGCTTGTAAGCGAGCCCGAGCATCTCTCTCCTTGGCACTCGGGCAATCTCATGTCATCGCTCAGCGATGCCAGCTCAGGCGGAAAGCGAGAAGCCGCAGAGCAGCTGGCCTCCACGCTGATGCGCAGCTGGATGAAAGCCGGAGAAGATCTTTCATTGGAAAAAAGGCGAACAGAAGCACTGGCGGCTAAGCGCAAACAAAACACAAGAAAGCCTGCACCTGGCCCCAATGTGCCTCGCCCTTTTGGCAAGAAAAGTCAAAGACGCAGATTGCTTCGTGCAGCGCTAGAGCACAACAGAGACCTGGCCCATGAGGTGGAACTTACCTGTGCCGACACCTTGGCCTACCTTTGCACAGGCTGTGGCGTCTGCGTTGATGTGTGCCCTCTTGGTGCAAGACGTACGGTAACCAGTAACTCCATAATCTACTTTGGCAAGCTTCCCAAAGACGAACAACCCAAAGAGAGCATGGCTGCCATAACTGACAAACTGTGTTGCCTGGGCTGCAGCGCATGCGTCATTGAATGCCCCACAGGTGCCTGCGTTCTTGCCTCCCTACCTGGCGAGGAGTTCTTGGCTTTACGCCAGACCTGAGCTTGCAGCGTAAAGCTGCTCTCACACTAGAACACTGTGTACCAGCTCAGCTGGCTATGAGCTCGGCAGCTTTAATTGAAGCGGAGCCAGCATCGGGCGTGTAGGCATCGGCACCCACTTGATTGGCAAACTCCTGAGTAACGGGAGCGCCACCTATCATGATTTTGACCTGGTTTCTCAGGCCAGCTGCTGTTATGGACTCGATAGTCTCAGGTATCTTGGGAAGAGTTGTGGTAAGAAGGGCAGATAGGCATACAAGGGTACACGAGGGGTTTTCTTTGAGATGCTCTACAAAAGCACTGGGAGAGACATTAACACCCAGGTCAACAATATCTATGCCCTTGCCTTCAATCATCATTCGCACCAGATTCTTGCCTATGTCGTGCATATCGCCTTCGATGGTTCCAATGACCGCCTGACCAAGAGGCTCTGCCCCGCTTTCGATCAGGTGGGGTTTGAGTAGCTCAGTGCCCACATTCATAGCTCGGGCGGCCACAAGCATCTCGGGTACAAAGATTTCGTTTCTGCTGAACTTGTCGCCTATGATGGTCATGGCAGAGATGAGACCTTCGTCAAGGATTGTTTTAGCGTCCATACCCTGGGCTAAAGCTTTATTGGTAAGCTCTTCAACACCACCCCTGTTACCCGCTTGAACCGCCTGGGAAAGCTCAATAAGAATAGTCATATAATCCTCCTAACAGCCCCAATAATACCACGTTTCTCAGTCTGTAAGATTGTACACTCTTGCTGCGAGCAACTACAGTGGTTGACAGCAGGTACTTCTCGCTGAGACCCCGTTGCCCTCCTGTTCAACCGGAAATTGTGTCATTTTGACGCAATTCTTTTAGCTCTTGCGCTGGAGCTGCTCAGGGTGTCAGGGGAACGTTTCCCTTGACACCCCACTTGCAGGTATTGGCCTATTTCTTAATAAAGCTTTTTGTTTTTGGTGGCGTAGTAATGCCCTTAAAGGTATTAGCCGGCTTCTTGCCGCCTACCTTGGGTACTAACACTATCTGTATGCCTTCAAGTCTGTAGGCATGACCCGCAGTTCCTGCCTGCTCGCCATTTCTTGCCCAGCCCATCCAGCCTACGCTTTGTGCGTGTACGCGGTAGTAGATGTCGTAGTGCTTCTTGAGATCTCCGGTCAGTTCTATGGTAATGGCTTCAAGTCTGAGTGCTCTTCCAGAAGTACCACTCATGGGACCTTTGACGTCTTTGAGGCTTTTGCCGTTGGTGTTGAGGCTTACCTTCTTTTGCCAGCCGATGGACTGTACGTGGGTGGAATACCTGATGCCTCCAGAGATGCCGGTGTTGTTTTTCAGATTGATCTTGATGCCTTCAAGTCTTAAGGCTTTGCCTGAAGTGCCACTCATGGCACCATCTTTTTTGAAAGCTTGCCAACCTACAGATTGTACGTGGGTTTGATAGCTTATGGATATGCTTGGCTTGTTGACTTTGATGGTAAAGGACTTAGTGGTATTTCCAAGGCTATTGGTAGCTCTTACTTTGAAGCTGTAAGTACCTGGCTTGGTGGGCTTTCCACTTATGACACCTGCACTAGAGAGCTTAAGCCCTGGTGGCAGGTTGCCTGATACGCGAGACCAGGTTATAGTGCCTGTGCCAGTGGCTGCAAGCGTCTTTTTATAGCTGACACCGGTGATGCCTGCATGAACTGAAGCTACCGTTGTGTTAATCTTGGGTTTTGTGGCGGTGGTAGACTTCTTCCATTGCGCATACAGGGTGGTATTACTGGTTGCTTGGTAGGTGCGCGTAGTACTGGCAGCCCAGGTGCTCCCACTGCCGTTTGCAGCTGTGTTCCAGCCCGTAAAGGCATAACCTGAGCGTGTAAAGCCATTAGCTCTGGTAGTAAAACTTGCACCATTGGTGACCGTTTGAGATGAAACACTTCCGCTTCCGCCGTTTGCATTATAGGACACCGTGTAGCTTTTCGGTGCTGCTGCTCCATTGACCTTGACCGTTGCCCCCTTTGTGGGGCTCACCGGCGTTATATTGGTGCCAGAAAAGGTGATTGAAGAGGCGGCAACAAAGTAAAGTGAAACTGATTGGTTTCCACGTGTTAACGAAGACTGCGCAAACATAAGAAAGCAGTAATCCTTGCCAAGAGGGTTCGGCTTTTGGGGCAGCTTGAAAGAAGCTGGCAGAGAAGCTATTGGGCTAAAGCTGCAAAAGAAGCTTAAGAAATCATCTCCTGCCTTGGTAACCCTAGAAAGATCAAATGACCCTGCCGGAAGAGAGGCGATGCGGCCACCTGAGTTAAACCCGCTAAAGAATGACTTTCCTGCTGTAGTAACCCTTGATAGGTTAAATGATCCTGCTGGCAGGGAAGAAATGCTAGCGTCATAGTTGAACCAAATACAAAATCCGTCTCCTACAGTGGTAATTCTTGATGTGTCAAAGGATCCTGCTGGTAACGTTTTGAGAGAGCCCTCTGAGTTGAACCAGGAAAAAACCCAGTCGCTCACAGTGGTAAGGCCGGAGAGATCAAATGATCCAGCTGGAAGCGACGTGAGAGCTCCCTTTTCGTTAAAGGAATTAAAAGAGAACATGCCCAAAGTGGTGATTTTTGATGTCTTGAATGATCCTGCTGGAAGGGAGGCAAGAGAGCCTTCGTAATTGAAGTTATTGAAGAAATAGTCGCCAGCGATGGTGCCCGCTGATGTCGTGGTAAAAGCCGACATGGTAGGCATTGCGGTAAGAGCGGCCTTTACGCCAGATGTAAAGGGGGAGCTTATGCTCGTCCAACTTCTAAAAGTAACACCTGGCTTTGATTCTATCACTCGTATGGTGTCACCATTTGTGACTGTCAAAGAGGTTTTGCCCCACGGAGCAACCTGCGTGCCTGTGCCGTTGTTTCGAGAGACGACAATGGCACTATCCCATTGATTGGCTATGGTAAGCTGGCCGCTTGCTTGAGCTTTGATCTCAAACATGGCAGCGTTGGCCTGAAGTAACACTTCAAAGCTAAGTTCTGCGATACCAAAGTCTTCTGTGCTTTGGAGCTCCAAGCCTGTTGCTTCTTTTAGCTCCAGGGCTGCAGCATCTCTGAGCTTTCTAAGCTCCTCAAGCTCTTCGTCATTAAAATCTGACTCAGAGGGATCTTCTGACTCATCGTTTGATGGTAGCTCCAGTTCGGATGCGTCAGTAGCATTCTCACCTTCTACCTCATCTGACTCAAAAAGCTCATCAAGGTCGTCTTGCGCTTGTAGATCTTGTTCTTCTTCAACCAGCTCGATGCCTGGTAACTCTGCCTCATCAGCATAGGCAAAAAGTGCTGTTGCTGGCATGAGGCTCAGTGCTAAGAGCACTGCAAGTGCCATGCGCAATGCTCTGCTGATTGTTGCAATCCTCTGCTTTCTTGCCACTGGTACTTTCTTTTTTTTCTGATCCATTTGGTTTCTCACTTTCTCATATAGGTACATTGCTAAAAAAGGCTGCAAAACCAGGCTGCAAAAACCAGATGCTATCCTGCTCGCTTTGAGTTGTAATGCCTAGCCTCACTCATAATACGAATCAGAAACGCTATGTGTCGGAAAGTACTTTGGTCTTGTCGCGACGGACAGTGGGGATGTGAGGAGACAGAAGGGAATGCTGCCTTGAGGCAGGACACAGGGAACGTCTTTTTGTCTCTGGGCAGGAGATAAGCCTCCTGCCCTGCTTTCGTTCCGTTCTCTATTTCTTGATAAAGCTTTTTGTATTTGCAGGTGTGGAAAGTGTCAAGGGAAACGTCCCCTTGACACGCCTTGACACGCCCCTAAGTCCGCCCCTGCCCATCTTGGGTGTGTGATTTATGCCGTGGTCTCGCGATAGTATTCTTCTACGATGAATTCCGCACTTTCGCTCCACAGTAAGGTCTGCATATTTTGAAGTATGTCAAACGTCTTTGAGCTAATAAAAGAACGATAAGCAAGCTCAAAGGAAATCATTTCCCTTGATGCAACGATGCTTGCAACGTGTTCAATTTTCGTGAGAACGAGCGTTGTGAGATTCTTTCCCTTATAGCTGTACACCTCATTCATATCTCCACCTTAGCAATCATCTCAAGCTTCCCCATCGCCTTTTCAGAATGAAGAGAAATCTGGTCATTAGCTTTGTGATAAGCAAGCTCAACCAAGGCAGCCTCCTCACTAATTGCGACGTCAACATAGAGAGCCAAGTAAAGTGAGCTGCTTCATTTTTCTTGTCGAGTTATGTAGTCGTTAGCAAACCTCGCACCCTCGTTAATTCCTTGAGTGTGAAGCACTTCAAAGTTCCCGCGAAGAATGTTGAATAAATCGTAGCTGTTAAAAATATCGTAAGCTTGTAGAGAAGAGATGCCGTGCGTACGTGCATATCGATCGACAGCAGCGACGATGATCAGGTTTTCTTGTCGTTTTCGTGAAAGCATATATCCTCCTTACAGCCCCAATAGTAGCACGCTTTTTAAATGCCCAGGTAAAAAGCGCTCTGCGCTTGCTTTTGCCACAAAGACGCGGCGAGTTTATCTTTGCCAACAATCGTAAGGACGCTCGCGCCATCAGTCGTGTGCAGGCCTGGCGCATCATA
>WQXH01000064.1 GCA_009784945.1 Coriobacteriia bacterium
ACTGTCCACACTCTGTCCGTCATTGCGGCCACCGAGCCGCAATCTTACCAACATGAATTATTGATTCCGGGTCAAGCCCGGAATGACGATGTATAGACTGAACTGTAACGTAAGTTGTGTTAAAAGGAGCGTTAATCGTGATTAGAAATCGCAAGTGCAATCTCATTATTGACAGCTGCTGTGATCTACCTGCCGATTTGGTGGCATCGTATCAGGTAGATCTGGTGCGCTTTTACTACACCATGAGCGACGGAGAGCATTTGGATGACCTGGGTGTTACTTTGTCTCACCATGAGTTTTATGAGCGCATGCGCAAGGGCGAGCAGCCCAAGACCACCCAAGTGCCCCTCGCAGAGCTTTCCGCTGCCTTTGAACGCGCGCTGGAAAGTGGTGTGCCTACGGTGTTTTTAACCTTTACCGCAGCGCTTTCGGGTACTTACGACTCGGCCAAGATGCTTGCCGAGGAGATGCTCAAGGATTACCCCGAAGGAGAGCTGTATGTGGTAGACACCAAGCTGCCCAGCGCTTCTGAAGGCTTATTGGTCATGGAGGCAGTGCGGCAGATCGATGCCGGTATGAGCGCCAAGGATTTGGTCAAGTGGGCTGAGGAGGCACGTTACTACGTCAATGGCTTCTTTACTTTGCCTGATTTGGAATCGCTTCGCCGAGGTGGGCGTATTCCCGACATGGCGGCGGTGGCGGGTGCCAAGCTCGACATCAAGCCTCTACTGACGTATGACCTGGATGGTCGTTTGGTATTTAAGAGCGTGGCGCGTGGTCGCAAGAAGGCCATCAAGCAGTTGTTGCAGCTCTATACAGATCGCCAAAACGACAACAATAGCAATACCGTTTTGGTTTGTGCTGCTGACACTCCCAAGGAGCAGAACTCGCTTGCAGAAGATGTGCTAAAAGCCTCCAACAACCCCATCAATCTTTGGCAAACCCAAATCGGAACAGTCATAGGTTCGCATGTGGGCCCCGGAATGCTCGCCATTGTTTTTTGGGGTCCAGACAGACGCACGAATCTCAGCTTGACCGACAGGATTGCACAAAAAGTTTCCTCCGACTCCAAGGAAGAACAATGAATAATTGCTTCTTGTCAGCCAGCATGTTTGCCGCCAGACTGTGTGAAAACTCGCTTTGGACAGCTGGGGACGGGGCAAACTATCTCATTTTACTGCGTAAAATGCAACAGCTTTCCCCCGTCCCCACTGTCCGTCGCGACTTTTCACACAGTCTGCTGTCGTCCTGTCGCGTTCGGCGCAGCCAGCCCCCCCCCTGTCGTCCTGTCGCGTTCGGCGCAGCCGAATGTTGCAGGACCTAATAATAAGGAACGACGACCAAGTGCAGAAAAATGAAAGACAAGTAATTGCAATACATAAGCTAAAGTGAGAGAGAAAGAAGTAAGGAGCTGGGATGTCTGAACAAAAGAATGCAGAAGCGTTGCGAGCCCTCTCCGATGTAGATTTGGGTGTTCTTCGCCTACAAAAGCAACTGGACGAACTGCCTCAAAAGCAGCAGATCCTTGGGCTGAGACAAAAAATCAAAGAGATTCAAACCAAAGCCGCGCAGATAGAAAAGATGGCTCATGACACGGCGCGTACTCTCAGCTTCCTCGCCGATGAAGCCCAGCTCAACGATGAGCAGTTGGCTCAGTCACAAGCTGCCTTGAACAAAAGCAAAGAGTATCGCGAGACTTCTAACCTGGTGGCAGAAATGGAGATGCTTGCAAATCGCAAGGCAAAGCTCGAAGAAGACAGTCTCATACAAATGGAAAAGCAAGACAAGATTGCTGCTGTGGGCGCACAAGTATCAGAAGCTGCCCAGAAGCTTGAGGCAGAAAACCAAGCGCTTACTGATGCGTATCGTAAGGCGGGCGGAAAGCTCAAACAGGATCTTCATGGTTTGGAGCAAGTGCGCGAGGCCCTGGTGGCAACGCTGCCAGAAAACATGGCGCTCACCTATCGCAAAGCACTCAAAGCCAAGGCGGGGATAGGCGCAACACACCTGATAGGAAACCGGTGCAGCGGTTGCTTTGTTACTCTGAGTGAGGGGCAGCTTGCCAAACTGCTGGAAGGACCGCTTGTTGGGGCATGCCCAAACTGCAATAGGATGATCGCAACAGTTGAGGGGGATTAAGGATTAGTATGATTGAGCGTGCTATTTTATATACGGATGGTGGATCAAGAGGCAACCCTGGATCCAGCGGCATAGGCTTTGTGTTGCTCAACGATGACGGTTTTGAACTCACGACTTTGTGCGAAGGCGGAGCTTATATTGGTGAGGCCACAAACAATGAGGCTGAGTATCAGGCTTTGATTTGGGGGCTCGACAATGCCAAGGCGCTTGACGTGGCGCACCTGTCTGTTCGCACCGATAGCGAGCTGGTAGTAAAGCAGGTCAATGGCGAATACCGTATAAAAAGTGCGGGCATTAAGCCGTTGTTTCATCAGGTGATGCTGGTGCTCAAAACCTTTGACTCCTGCGAGGTGTCCCACGTGTACCGTGAGGATAACTCCCGTGCCGACACCTTGGCCAATGTAGCCATGGACACCAGAGACAGTATAGGAAGCTTCAGTGTACCTTGGCAAAGCGACGAAACGCTGGGCGCGCTTTTTGAAGATGACTTCGAGCCTGCGACAGCCGCCCCTGTACCAGCTTCTGGGGAGTCTCACTCGGTCAATACTGCCTTTACAAGAAACACCTCTGCTTATGGCGCCTCAGCTCATGATAACTCTGCGAGAACCGTGTCTGCGAGCACTGGAGTTTACACTCTTACGGTAAAGGATCATTTTGATGCTGCTCACTCGTTGATTGGTTATCCTGGCGAATGCCGTAAGCTGCACGGGCACACCTGGGACATCGAAGTGAGTGTTTCCGGCGTGGAGCTTGATGACGTGGGTATAGTGTATGACTTCAAAGATCTCAAAGACAACCTTGCTACTATCATTGCCAGTTACGATCACGTTTTCTTAAATGATGTGCCACCCTTCAACCAAATCAATGCCACCGCGGAACATCTGGCGCGTGTTATCTATGAGCGCTTGGAGGAATTGCTTCCCGCGCATGTTACGCTAGAAGAAGTAAGTGTGTGGGAGTCGCCCATAGCCAAGCTCACTTATCGCAGGTAATGCTGTATCTCGACGACGACCCGTTTCGTTTCGTATGGTGAGCGGAACCGCTGGGGTTGACCAGTCAACCAAGCCCAAACCTAAGCGTAATTAAGGTATTTTGATATGCTCGGGATTGGTTTTGCCGAGAGTTTCGGAAGTTATAAAGAGTTGGGGGTCAACGGAGATGGTGTCAACTTCAATTTGCAGGTGCAGGTGAGGACCGGTGGAAAAACCTGTACAGCCCGAGTATGCTATTACTTCTCCGGCTGATACTTCCTGCCCAACGTTTACATTCAGACTGGAATTGTGCATATAGATCGAGCGCACCCCGCCTTCGTGAGCGATGATAGTGTAGATTCCTAAAGCTCCTCCTATGTCGGCAACGATAACGGTGCCATCTGCAACAGCGAGAACCGGTGTGCCAATGGGGCAGTTCCAGTCTATTCCATGATGAAACCCATCAAAGTACCTTGGGCCATAGGGGCTCGAAAGCTCCTGAGGGCTCTCAAAGGGCAGGCGCATATCAAGGGCGTTAACGCGCGCCAACTGCTCGTCGGTGGCTAAGTCGGGAGGGCTGCCACCGTATGCTATGTAGGTATATTGAGCTGCTTGCTCTTCTGATGCATCTTCGGTGTTTGTTGACACCTGGTGCTTGTTGGCTCGAGCATTATCCTTGGCCTCAGCAGCCCCAGCGCTGCTGGCCATGCTTTGAACTACTCCTGACGCTGCCTGATTGGTAGAGAGGCTATCAACCTCAGCTTGCGGGTCGTCAAAGGGTCTGAGGGTCTTGTTGGCCTTATCAATTACCAGGGGGTTTTTGGTAGAGGGCGCGGATGCATCTAGAGGCTGGCCGGGTGCATCAAAAGCACTGCCAGGCTCATTTAAGAGAGCCGGTAGTAAGAGCTGACTGGCAACCATAGCTGCCGCCAGTAAAGTATTGAGCAGACGTTTAAATACGAGGTGCTTGCTGTAGTTAGTGTTCATGTGCACCGTTCCTTTTGGTTTTCTATTCTATTGTCGTCGACTTAAAAAACCCTCAGTCTTACCCTATTATATTTTCTGCAAACAAGGGCATCTCTAAGGTTGCCATTTTGTTATTTACTTGACACACACGGCCACCTTGCCAAAAAAGCAATAAATACACGAAAAAGCTCTTCGAAGTTGCTGGTCAAACAGCTGTCGTCCTGTCGCGTTTGGCAAAGCCAAATACTGAGTCTCATTGAAAACTGGTTGACTGCTTATATGAAGCCTATCATGTAGATTGGGCAATAGGTTATTCTTTGGTTGGTGCTGAGGTTTCTCTCGCAAAACACATAGGCTTGTTCGATGTGATAATTGGTTGTGGAAAGGACATTCGAAAGCGCGTTGTGACGCTTGTAGCTCTTGCCACTTTTGATCTCAAGAGGAAAAACCTGCCCCTGCCTGGTCTCAATAACAAAATCCAGTTCACCCTTGACGCTGTCCTTGTAAAAATATGGTGTATAGCCATGAGCCTTCAACTCCTGAGCTGCCACATTCTCGTAAAACGAGCCGTAGTTTACACTTGTGTTGCCGGTCATGGCATCTCTGGTGACATCAAGCCCGCACATTGATGCCATCAATCCTACATCGGAAAGGAACAGCTTGAATTGCCTCTCATCTGCTGAAAGCAAGAGCGGGTGGCGTGGCTCGCCTACGTTGTAGACCGCTATCGCTACATTTGCGTCAACAAGCCAGAGAAAGTCATCCTCATAGCGGTCGAATCGAGGAACGCCGTCGATGCTTTTTATGGTGAACTTCTTGTTTTTATGGTTGAGTTCAGCGGGGATCAGATCGAAGATCCTCTTAATCTCGCGAGCGCGATTCTCTTTGTACTTGGATATGTCTTTCTTATAAAGCGCCACGATATCGTCTTGTACAGCCCTGACCTTTTGTACATCAAGATCCCTTGCAAAGACCTGGATCGGATCAGGCAGACCACCTATAATCAAATATTCATGAAAGAGCTTGAGCAGACGCTTGTGCAGGTAGTCAGGTACTATGGTTCTGTCTAAAAAATGGATACGTAGCTCCTCGAATACCGGCGATCCCACCCCTCGCGCCCAACAGTACTCCTCAAAGTCCAGCGGAAACATATCAATAGTGTGAAGATATCCCACAGGAAATGACTTGATATTGTTGAGTTCCACACCCAATAGCGAGCCAGAAAGGACATAGTCGTAGCCCCCTCGATCAACAAGGAACTTTATGGCAGTGACAATCTCCTTGCTCTCCTGCACCTCGTCAATGAAAATCAAGGTCTCATTCTCGACCAGTTCATCTCCCGCAAAAAGAGATATAGCCACCAGATAGTCCTCACTGGTCTGAACCTGATTGAAAGCTGCTAAAGCCTGATCGTTTTCCACGAGGTTGATCTCAACGAAATGTGCGTAGTTGTTTTTTGCAAATTCCCTGATGATATAGGTTTTTCCTATTTGTCTAGCACCAGTCACCAGAAGCGCCTGCCTTGTCTTATTCTTCTTCCACGCTTCCATGGACTTGACAATTTTACGCTTAAGCATAGGTACCTCTTCTGATTGCTTACACTTTTGGAGACATTATCCAAGACTTATCTACACATTTATAGCAGTATTATACCTCAATAATGACACTTTTCGAACCTCACTCGACCCAATCGCTCACTCGACCCAATCGCTCGCACTCGCAAATACACAAAGGTAGCAGTCAAACTCATCGTATACCCTCATGTTGCCCTGTCGCGTTTGGCAAAGCCAAATGTTGCAGGGCCTACTAGCATTATAGACAGATCTGTAGTAGGTCCTGCAGCATTTTGCTGAGCAAAAC
The DNA here is from genome assembly GCA_009784945.1 of Coriobacteriia bacterium. Taxonomy (GTDB): domain Bacteria; phylum Actinomycetota; class Coriobacteriia; order Coriobacteriales; family UBA8131; genus WQXH01. Next base: position 5,937 of record WQXH01000064.1, read on the forward strand.
GCTGCAGGACGACAGATGTGTGACCTGCAACTACACAAAAAATTTGATATTTTTGCCTAGCAGCCAGGGCCAGCGCAGTGTATTATAATGAATGTATGGAAAGTGCTAAGCAACAGACAGTTTTGCTTGGGGTTACCGGGTCCATTGCGGCCTATAAAGCCTGTGAATTAGTGCGCCTTTATCAGCGGTCTGGTTTTAAAGTCAAGGTCATAATGACTCAGAGAGCTCAGGAGCTGGTGGGGGCAGCAACGTTTAGAGGGCTTACGAGGCAGCCGGTAGCTCTTGATTTGTTTGACGATCCACGTAATCCCATCAATCATATTTCATTAGCACAAGAGGCAGACGCTTTAGTCATAGCGCCTTGCACCGCAAATGTGCTAAATAAAATAGCAAATGGAGTGGCAGACGATTTGCTCACCACAACTGCCTTGGCAAATGAAGCACCTTTGTTGTTGGCTCCGGCCATGAATGTAGCCATGCTCAAAAACTCCATAACACAAAAATCTCTCAAGGCACTTGCCTCTGCTGGAGTAACTATTGTGGGACCAGAGAGTGGCTATCTTGCCTGTGGTACCGAAGACAGCGGCAGAATGTCCAGCCCCGAAGATATCTGCCTGGCAACCGTAGGCATGTTGCTGAGAGCCAAAAGTCTCTCTGGAAAACGTATCCTTATTACTGCTGGACCAACTCGAGAGCATCTTGACCCAGTGCGCTATCTCTCCTCGCCTTCCAGTGGAAAAACTGGCTTTGCCCTTGCACAAGAGGCCGTTGCTCGTGGTGCGGATGTGGTGCTGATTAGTGGCCCCACCCACTTGACCTGTCCTTTGGGTGTGGAGTATGTGCCGGTTACATCGGCTGAGGAAATGCTCCAAAAAGCCAGCAAGCACTTTGATGGTGTGGACATAGCTATCTTTTCTGCTGCGGTGTCTGACTTTAGGCCTGCGGAGCAACACAAGCACAAGCTTAAGAAGCGCACGACCCCTGCACCCATCCAGGAAAACCAGAACAGTCTGTCGTTTTTCAAGTCTCAGGAGCAAGACAGAATTGAGCGCAAGCAGCCCTCTCTTTCAGAAATCAAACTGGTGGAAAATCCCGACATCCTGGCCACCCTGGCAGCGAGACGCAGGGAGTTCCAAAGCGGCAAACCCTACATTGTGGGCTTTGCTGCCGAGACCGAAAATGTGCTCGCAAACGCCCAGGCAAAGCTGATATCAAAGGACGCCGATCTTATCATTGCCAACGATGTGTCTGACCCTCTCATTGGCTTTGCAAGCGAGAGCAACAGGGCCATTTTTGTGGAGAGTTTGGGACATGAATCAACAGAGCTCATGAGCAAGCAGATGCTTGCTGGGGTAATTCTTGATCGCATTGCGACAACTCTGAGCATTAAAAATCTTACATAAGTGCGCCAGAAACGCCATGGACACGCACGGCTTTTGGCAATGAAATCGTCAATGAAAATGGCACTGAAAACGGCAAAGAAAACAAGCGCTTTAGAGCCTGGTTTTGTAGTTATTCTCCCAATCATTCGCTTACTTTAGCTCGTTCAAGCACCACGAGTGCGCAAGCTGATGAGCTGCCAGTTTAGCCACAAAGCCCTTTTGCCTACCGCAAGCAAGAAACTATCAACCACTGGGCGAAAATTAAGAAAAATTAATATATGTGGTGATATTGTGTCTACTATATATGATTTTCTAGCGCAAACTCTAAACGTGTAAGAGAAATCAGGTAGATGGAATATAAGGCGTTGGTAGGCAATGCCTTAGGCAGACGATGTAATGGGCAGACGAGTAGGTATCAAAAAAATATGGTAGGCAAGCAAGAACCAAAGAGAGCGGGAGGGCATTATGCTTCTCAAATTTAATGGTGCGCAGACAACAAGCTCCGCAAGCACAAAACCAGCTTCCAGGACACTTTCGGTATTTCTTTCCGTAGTGCTCGTTGTGAGTATGGTTCCGATTAACGCATTCCTTTTTGCAGGCACTGCGCTAGAAGAGGGTGCAGCAGAACAATCTGTGCTCCAGGAAGCAACGCAGGTAGCCGAAGAGGCAGAGGTGCCCGAAGCACCTGAAGTGGCCGAGGTGCCAGAAGCACCAGAAGCTCCTGTTGTGCCAGAGGCAGTTGAAGAGCCTGAAGCAGTTGAAGAGCTTGAAGCCTCTGAAGCAGCCGAGCTGGATGAGGCAACAGATGAGCTCGAGGCAACTGATGCAGCTGAAACGGGCAGCGACGCCGGAGAGCTCGAAGCTGCTGAAGTTCCAGAAGGTGTAGAAGAGCCCAATGAGCTCGAAGCACTCGAAGCTGACGAAGAAGATGCCACGGTCTTTACCGTTGAGTTTAAAACCTCTGAAGGCGTGCTTGATCAGGATCTGGCTATTCAAGAAGTAGAAGAGTTTGAACTAGCTGAAGACCCCTGGCCAGGCGACATTGCCCCCGAAGACTTCCTCGGCTGGAGCCTTGCTCAGCAAGTTGAGATTGAGGATATTGATGCCGCCGAAACCGCTGCCATCTTCGAAGACTACTTTGCCCTGGAAACTCCTGTAGTATCCGACATGGTCTTGTTTGCTTGGTTTATGCCTGTGGAGCCAATGGAGGGGATTGTGGCATTAGGCGTGGGAGACCCCGAGCACGTTGTATCGTTTTATGGATTCAACGGTGTTTTTCTAGACAGTGTGGTTGTTTTAGATGGCGAAGATGCTGAAGCGCCCACACCACCAGCAATAATAGGGCGAAACTTCATTGGTTGGAATCCGGCTGACTTGTCGAACATCACCGATGATCTTGAAGTTTATGCTGTATATGAGGCAATTCCGTATACGATTACTTATTCTGGCGGCGGAGTGAACCCAGGCAATCCTCTTAGTTACACTATAGATGACACACCGTTTTGGTTTCTTTCTCCAATAATGGCCGACAACGAGTTTATTGGTTGGAGCGGATGCCCCGGAGGTCCCTATTTTGTACCGGGTGGACACACAGGCAATTTGATACTTACAGCTTTATGGAAAACAACTGACGGGGGACGGTACGAGTTTATGGATGGGGATAACACACTCATTATTGGACGGGTAAGCGCAGGAAACGGTGCCTTTTTTGTAGTTGTAAAGGACAAGGATGGGAAGGTCGTTGATTCGCTAACTGACATTACAATTCCAAACGGCGCTGAGGATAACTGGCCGCTTAATGATGTTTGTGGCTATGACTTGCTAATATCGTACAATGGTGGAAGAATTCTAGACGTTCAATTCAATAGTTTCCTTGTGACTTATCACCCTGGAGGCCAGGGGACATTTGATATAAGCAATTACACGTTCACAGTAAAGAAGGATGACCCCACTCCACCTCCACCTCCTGCCAGCGAATTGATACCAAGAGAAAAAGGATGGATGTTTCTTGGTTGGGATCCTACTATTCAGCCAACGGTAACAACTAGGGTTACTTATGTAGCGCAATGGGGACCAAAGAGCTATACCGTTGCCTATGACACTGGTGGGGGAACGCCAATCGATTCCCTGCCCAACGTTCGCTGGACACAAGATGAGCTTCTCCCTGAGACCATTCCTACTAGGCCTGGCTGGGAATTTGATGGCTGGGCTACGGCAAGCGGAAACCAAGTGAATAGTGAGGACACATATGGTGAGCTTGCTGGCGGCGATGACGATGTAACAACAGTCATCCTTTATGCTCAGTGGAAGCCAGCAAACAGTGACTACACGGTCTATCACTATCAAGTCACCGCCGATGGCGACATCTTCGCTGATCCGTTTGAGGTACAAACCCTTCAGGGATACACCAATACAGAAGTTAGCGCCACCGCAGTCGGCGCACCTC
>WQXH01000065.1 GCA_009784945.1 Coriobacteriia bacterium
AGATTGATCTTGATGCCTTCAAGTCTCAGCGCTCTACCTTGGGTGCCACTCATCTCACCTTCTGCTCTAAAGGGCTGCCAGCCTAGGTTTTGTACGTGGGTGGCGTAGCTTAAGGCAAGGATGGGGCGTTCTTTGGCTGTTTGCTCTATGGTTATTTTGAAGGTCTTGGTTGTAGCGCCAAAGCTGTTTTGTGCCCTCACCTTGAAGCTATATGCACCTGGTTTGGTGGGCTTTCCACTTATAATACCAGCGCTTGAGAGCTTTAGGCCTGGTGGCAGGCTCCCCGAAATACGCTTCCAGGTAATGGCCTTGGTGCCGCTTGCCGCCAGGGTCTTTTTATATGCAAGGCCAACCGTGCCACTTTGCAGCGTAGCACTTGTAGTAATCTTTGGTTTTTCTCTTACCACAATCCTAAAGCTTTTTTCTGCACTGCCTGCTGCGTTATTTGCCTTGAGTCTAAAGGTATAGGTGCCAGCCCTTGTGGGTTTTCCGCTCATAACACCATTGCTTGAAAGCTTAATGCCTGGAGGCAGGCTTCCAGATACGTAAGACCAGATGATTTCATTGGTACCAGTTGCTACTAAGCTTTGGCTGTAGAGCTGTCCTACAATGGCATCTACAAGTAAATCCGTGGTGATGGCAGGCTTAATGGGCACAAAGCTTACGTCGTAGTTGTTAAGCAGATGTGAGCCGCGTATGCTGTTGCTTCCAGCCCAACTGATTTGGGGATAAGCACCGCGGTCTCCCCTGTATATGATGCCATAGTCAACAGTTCTTGCTGCCTTGTTGCCAGAAAAGATGGAGGTATTGCTGATCTTTTTGATGTAGCGCTTGTTTCTGCAATAGATTGCCCCTCCATTTCCTTTTGCCACGTTATCTTTGATTGTGCCTGCATTCATAGTAAAGGAAGTAGTGCTTTCTTCTCTGAGATATATTCCTCCTCCGTCAGTGCCTGCTCTATTGTTAGTGATGGTGCCTCCGTTTAAAGTGACCGTAGTCCTGGAAAAGATGCCTCCTCCACCAGTTTCAGCTCTATTGTTAGTGATGGTTCCGCCCTCTATAATGAAAGTGCCTCTAGAGTAGACGCCTCCACCAATAGCCGCTGATCTGTTTGAGCTAATAGTGCCATTCTTAAGGGTAAAGCTGCTGCTATTACCCACATGCACACCTCCGCCTTGAATAATTGCAGTGTTTTCTTTGATGGTGCCACCATTCATGATAGAGGTGGCGGCATTAGATACGAATAGTCCGCCGCCAATCCGGGTTGCACTATTGCCACTGATTGTGCCGCCATTAAAAGTAAACTTGGCGCTATCACCTAACACAACAACCCCACCGCCATCGCCCAGATTGCTCCTAGTGCTACTGCTCGCATTATCTCGAATCGTGCCGCCATGCATGGTAAATGCACTATCTGTGATATATACACCAGCGCCCGCACCATCTGAAGTGTTAGTGCTGATGGTGCCGCCATGCATGGTAAACGTTCCTCCGCCACTCATGCCCACACCTCCGCCACAACCGCCAGGGTCACTTTGATTATTAGATGCAACACCTTTTGCAGAATTGTTCGTAATTGATCCGCCGTACATGACAAAGCTTCCCCGACCAACAATTCTTACTCCGGCACCTTCTACCGTCGTGTTTTTACTGATTGTGCCACCACGCATAACAAAGGAGCCGCCCTCTTCAACAAGCACACCTCCAAACGAGTGCACTCCGGCTGTATTGCCTGTAATGGACCCGCCATACATGGTGAATGTGCCGCCTTTACTTATGCGCACCCCTCCGCTTCCATAACTGCTTTCAGTCAAGGTCAAAGAGCCAGACATCGTAAGTGTGCCCCTGACATTAAAGTGCCCTGAAGAGCCATTCGTTGTTAGGGTATGGTTTCTATCGCTCATGATTACAATGTTTTTGCCAGGAGGTATATCGATAGCGTCACGCAGCACAAAGCTTTGAGTGATTCGAATGACAAATTGCTTGCTCGATGGAATCGATATAAGGTATCGCAATGCGTTGTATTCATTAGCTGATGCATCTGGGATAAAGGTTGGGCTTGAAAGAGGATCAAGCTCTGAGCTTGCGTCCGTTTTGAGCTCATCGCCTTTGTCTTCGGTGCTAGGGTCGTCCTCTTCAGTTAGACCATCGCCATCAACAGGCTCTTGGAGCTTCAAATCATCTTTTGCCTCAAGATCGTTTTCTTCTTCTTTACCTAAGGCATCTTCATCAATACCTGAGAAATCATCATCTGGCTCAAACGGGTCAAGTGGGTCAAGCGAGGAATCCTCAGCTTCATTGGCTTCATCAGTTGTGCCAGTCTCATCAATCTCACAGCCATCGAGTACTGTCTCTAATACGTCTTGTGAGCCAAGAGTATTTGCTTCATCTGCAAAGGCGCTGTATGAAGTAAAAGGAATAAGAGCAACAGCAAGCAATAGCGCCAGTGCCATACTCATGACCTTTTTAGTCGGTACCAACAATACTCCTACACCCGCTCTTTTAACAAAATACATTTTGCCTACTTCTCTTTCTTTTGCCTGCAAAGCCGCAAGACCGTCTACCAACCATCTCAACTATTGGTCTACCCATGACCAATAAAAGAGACTTAGAGAGTCCCACAAGCAACTGCTACCCAGGGAGCTTCTGTCTTTTGTCATAAAACACATGGCTCAAAATACAGTATACACAAGCTACTGAATTACGCAAATTAATTTACTGCACGGTGACAAGGGCACCGGCAAATGGTTGCCTAGTCAGACATATGCCGTCTTGCCAATTCTGCTTCTTACGAAACACCAGCAGCGCCATTGCGGTTAACACCGCTATGATGCACTGCGGTACAATCCTATCATGATGCAAATGAAGACAAACCGGATTATCCTGGCCTCTGGCTCACCAAGGCGCCTGGAAATACTACGAGCGCACGGTATTGAGCCAGAGGTCGTGGTTGCTCAAATAGACGAGGATGAACTCATTACCAGCTTGCTGCCCAGGCTTTCTATGAGTGAGGTGGCAATGCAGGTGGCTTTGCATAAGGCACGCTATGTTTACGATCTCCTTCAAGCAGGCTCAGCTGGATTACATGACACCCTCATCCTGGCGGCTGACACACTGGTGGTAAAAGAAGGCGTGGGGTTTTTTGGTAAGCCTGTTGACCATGCTGACGCAATGAGAATGCTGCAAGCTCTTTGCAACAGCTCGCACGAGGTCATTACCGGTGTGGCACTCATTGAGGCTCATTCGGGCAAACAGAGCAGTCTTGCCGACACAAGTATCGTGCACTTTGGCAACTACAGCTCAAGCGACATCGACAACTACCTTGCTACCGAACCGCCCTTTGACAAGGCAGGCAGCTATGCCATTCAAGGCATGTGGAGTGGCTACGTTACCAAATTGGAGGGCGACCTGGAAAACGTCATAGGCCTGCCCTTTTACCGACTCCACGAGCTGCTCAGACAAACAACTGCCTGTGAGCTCGCTGCTGCTGATGATCAGCACTCCGGGTAAGAGGAAAGGTAGTAGCGCAGTATCTCTGCCGCTGCTTCTTCTATGGCTCGGTTGTCGGTGCGAATGACAATGCATCCCAGCTTGCGCATGAGAAAGCGTGCTTCTTCAAGGTCTTCCTTGACATACTCTATGCTTGCATACTCGCTGGCTACCCCTTGCGTATCGCCGAGGCGCTTGTGGCGTATGGTTGACAAGAGCTCAGGCTCTGAGGTCAATCCAAAAAGACGGCCTTTTTCTACCTCAAAGAGCTCCTTGGGAGGCTCGGTACCCGGTGCCAGGGGTACGTTTGCCACTCGGTAGCCCTGCGTGCCTAAATAGATGGAGATGGGCGTTTTTGAAGTACGAGAAGAGCCTATAAGAACTATATCTGCCTTGGTCAAATCGTGGGGATTACGACCGTCATCATGATCGACGGCATACTCAATAGCTTCAATGCGCTGAAAATACTCTGCGCTGGTTTTATGCATGAGGCCCGGTTGGCTGAGAGGCATCTGTCCGCTTGCACTGGCTATGGCATTCATAGCTGGCCCCAGTACGTCCACGTATACAATGCCCAGCTCGCTTAAAAACTGCTTGGTTTGAATACTGAGATCAGGATTTGTTATGGTAAAAAAGGCAACCAGGGAGTTACTGGGGTACTTTTCTCGCACTCCTGCAACAAAGGTCCTGATGGCACTGAAAGCCGTGGCATTAGGAAGACGTTCGAGCACGATGTCATCAAGGTCAAACTGCTTGGTGGCTGCCTCGGCAATCGCTGCAGCGCTGTCTCCCAAAGAATCGCTGATAACAAGAATTGGCTGCATGGTGCTAACCTCTCGCAAGCTTTCCAAAATCGGCAACGTCTTTAAAAACGGCAACAAAGCGATTGAGGAGCGCCAGACGGTTGGCGCGTAGGCGCTCATCATCGGCCATGATCATGACATCATCAAAGAAGCGGTCAACGGGGGCTCTCAGTGTGGCAAGACAGGTGAGGGCAAAGGCATAGTCCCCTTTTTCCAAAGAAACCTGCACACCTTCATCGGCTTTATCAATGGCAAAGGCAAGAGCCTTTTCGGCCTCGCCAAAGAGCTTTTCACTGACCTGTGTGCCCGCCTGCTCATCGCGAAGATTGTTGGCGCGTGCGTAGGCAGTAGCCAGGTCATCAAAGAGTTCTTGTTGCTTCTCGCGCGCCTGCATGAGGGCTTCAGCACGAGAGATTACTTGCTCGGGTTCAATAATGCCGCTGGTGAGCACTGCGGCAATGGCATCAGCATTTAGCCCGCGTTCGCGTGCAATAACCTCAAGGCGAGCAGAAAAGAACTCGTGTACAGCGGCGATGACCTCAAGTGGCTCATACTTTGCAGGAATGGCGCCCAGGCCTTCTACGGCAGCTTCAAGCGCCACCGAAAGCTTGACAGCAAGCCCGCCCAATAAAATGGCGATGATGCCGATGGCATTGCGACGTAATGCAAAGGGATCTGAAGAGCCCGTGGGGGGTTGCCCGGCAGCAAACACTCCTACGATGGTGTCGAGTTTGTCGGCCAAGGCAACGAGGGTTCCTATCTCGGAGCTCGGAATCTCGTCTCCGGCAAAACGGGGACGATAATGCTCCTTGATAGCCAACGCTACCTCAGGCTCTTCGCCAGCTTCCTTGGCATAGTAGGCTCCCATGACGCCTTGAAGCGAGGTAAACTCAACAACCGCATTGGTAACAAGATCTGCCTTGGCCAAAAGGGCGGCGCGGGTTGCCTGTGCTCTACCCGCCTCGTCAAGACCAGCCTGGCCAGCCAAAAACTCAGTGAGCTTGACCACCCGCTGCACCTTGTCGTAAGACGAGCCGAGCTTCTCATGAAACACAACGCTTCGTAAGTCCTCAACATAAGATTCCAGTGGGCGCTTGAGATCCTCGTTATAGAAGAACTGAGCATCGGCCAGACGTGGGCGAATGACGCGCTCGTGCCCGGCGATGATATCAGAGTTATAGGCGGGGTGTCCGTTACTTACCACCAAAAAGCGGTTAGTGAGGATGCCGTCGTTTGTATACACAGGAAAATAACGCTGATGTGTGGTCATGGCATCAATGATAATCTCTGGGGGAACCTCTAAGAACTCCTCATCAAAGCTGCCCACAAGCGTGGTGGGAAACTCCACCAAGTTGATGACCTCGGCCAAGATGTCGCGCGGCACAGAAGCCTTAAAACCTTGTTCATCTTCAATCATCTTGACTTGCGCCTTGATATGACCAGCACGCATTTCTGCCGAATCCACAATCCAAAGCTTCGTATGATAACTGGCCAGGTCTTCTGCAGAAGGTACTTCAATTGACTCATTAGCTATAAGACGATGGCCCCAGGTAAGGCGACCCGAATTGACCCCTGCAAAACTAAAGGGAATAACCGTGGGGCCCCACAGCGCGCAGATCCACCTCACCGGACGACTAAAGCTCTCCTCAGTAGAGCCCCAGCGTTGGGACTTGGGCCACTGGATTGACTCTATAAGACCGCGCAAAATGCGTGGCAGCAGCGTATGGGTGCGACGAGAAATCTGCTCAACCTGCGCATAGACGTACTCGGTGTTGCCCTCCTTGGCACGCATGAGATCGCGCACCTCAATGCCTTTGCCACGGGCAAAGCCGAGCGCTGCCTTGGTAGGCTCGCCTTGTTCGTCAAAGGCAAGAGCCACCGCCGGTCCACGCAGGCGTTGTACCAGTGGAGTCGAATTAACAGCAAGGCGTTTTACTTCCAAAATAATGCGGCGTGGCGTAGAACGCGTAGTGATTTCTCCATGGTCTATACGTGCTTCGGCCAGGGCATCAGCTGCCAGTTGAGCCAACTGCTCAGTTGCCTTATAGAGGGGCGTTGAGGGAATTTCCTCGCAACCTATCTCCAAAATGAGCGTTGCCGGATCGTGAGGAGCAGCGTGCACGTTGATGCCCAAGCTTGCGCCGGCAGGCTCCAAAACAGAGGTAGCGCAGGGCTCCTCACTCCCCTTTTGAGCGCTCTTTTGTGGCTCAGACGTTCCAGAAAAAGACGCTGAGCTCTCGCCTTTTTGCTGCTCTGAGCGCACTCCGTTGTCCTGCTCGCCGTCTTCTTCTTCAAGCTTGGTCAGATAGGTTTTGCAGCAGGCCTTGGCAAGAGCGCGCACTCTCAGGATATAACCCATTCGCTCGGTTGCAGAGATGGCTCCCCGTGCATCGAGCATGTTAAAGGCGTGCGAGCACTTCAAAACGCAGTCGTAGGCAGGAAGCGCCAGGTTTTGATCGAGAATACGCTGACACTCTTTTTCGTAGCTGTCAAATTTGCTAAATAAGAGAGCAATATCAGCTATCTCAAAATTGTACGCAGAAAACTCCTGCTCGTTTTGCAAGAAGACATCACCATAGGTAAAGACCGTGCCGTCTTTGCTTTGCGACCAAACGATGTCATAAATGGAATCAACTCCCTGGATATACATGGCAAGACGCTCGAGCCCGTAGGTGAGTTCTGCAGGAACCGGACGACACTCTATGCCTCCCACCTGCTGAAAATAAGTAAACTGGGTAATCTCCATGCCGTTGAGCCAGACTTCCCAGCCAAGCCCCCAGGCACCCAGGGTGGGGCTCTCCCAGTCGTCTTCGACAAAACGCACATCGTGCTTGCTGGGCTCTATGCCAATGACCCTCAAGGAATCAAGGTAGAGCGGCACAATGTCAAAGGGAGAAGGCTTGATGATTACCTGAAACTGATAATAATGCTGCAGACGGTTGGGGTTCTCGCCATATCTGCCATCGGTGGGTCTACGGCTCGGCTGCACATAGGCAGTCTTCCAAGCCGCGGGCCCCAAGGAGCGTAGGGTGGTTGCCGGGTGAAAAGTGCCTGCCCCCACTTCGTTATCGTAGGGCTGCACTACCACGCAGCCATGACCTGCCCAATACTCTTGCAATTTGAAGATAATCTCTTGAAAGGTCATAGTGCTTCTCTCATTCTTTTGCCCTTCATTGCTCATTCTTCATTCTCAATTCTTTGTTCATAGTTGTGTATTCTTCATTTCCAAAACCTCATCAGTGCTCACGCCGCAAGCAACCAGAAGGTCGGGACGAAGTTTTGCAGTCTTGATTATAGACATTTTGCGCCGCCACTCGGCTATGGCTGCGTGATTACCACTCAGTAACACCTCAGGAACCTCCATGCCTCTGTATTCGGCGGGCCGTGTGTACTGTGGATACTCCAAAAGCCCCTCAGAAAAACTATCGTCTGTGTGAGAGAGCTCGCTTCCTAAAACGCCGGGGAGCAGACGGCAAATTGCATCACTTACCACCATGGCTGCGAGCTCGCCACCGGTGAGGACGTAGTCTCCAAGCGAGATGAGGTAGTCCGCCAACGTGTAAACCCGCTCATCGAAACCCTCATAGCGCCCACAAACCATGATGAGCCGCTCTGCAGAGGCCAGCTCTTTGGCCAATGACTGGTCAAATTGTTTGCCCTGAGGAGTAAATATGATAACTCTGGCTGGTGCATCTTCAAGCAGATCATCCAGTGCCTCAAAAACAGGCTCGGGCTTCATCAGTTGCCCCGGGCCACCACCATAGATCTCATCATCAACGGTTTTGTGCCTGTCGTGCGTCCAAGAGCGCAGGTCGTGCCCAAGATATTCGAGCGCCCCTTTCTCGCGCGCGCGTCCGAGTATTGAGGTAGCCATAACCGTCTCAAACATCTCAGGAAACACACTCAAAGTCTCAATTCTCACGGCGGGCGGCTCCTGTCATCTCAATAAAGCCTTTGGGCAAGGCAAGACGTAGTGCCCTGCCATCCGCAGCTGCAGCTGCCGTCTCGGCGGCAACACTGATGGCGCTTGCAACATAGGCATCAACAGCCGGTATCTCCAATATGCCATATGATCCAGAGATAACCCATACTTCGTAGGCTGGGCCAGCTTTGATATCTTCGAGGATGCCAAGGTCGCCATAGGTGGTATCAACAAAGTGTGTGCCAACAGATACCGCACCTGGGTTACCTCGCTGATGAGGCGCAATGCTGGTTGCCTCACGGTATAAGCCCTCGTCTTCGTCATCGTCAATCATCACAGCTGCGTTTCGTTGCTCCAGGCGAGCCAGTAAGGATCTGCCGATGAGCTCCGTTGCCTGGGTACGATCTTCTACCCCCTTGAGTCGGATGAGCACACCGCGCTTTTTGAAGTCCTCAATTGCTTCTGTAACCATGGTTTGTCGCACACCATTAAGTGTTGGCGGCACTATCCAAACCTCCAGTCCAGGGCGCAAAACGGACAGCCTGCCCAACTCTTGGGCTACCAGCTGTCCGTCCAATCCTTTGGTTTTGCAGATTTCTGCAACAAGGTCGTATTCAGGAATCCGGGGCGTTGGGTTTTGCATGACCCCTTCTTTAATCGATGACTTCGACCTCTATATGCTTTCCACCAGAGTAGGTAGAAACCGCACGTGCTATTGTACGCAAGGACTTAATGACTCTTCCCTGTCTTCCGATGATCTTTCCTACGTCTTCGGGACTCACGTGCACATTAATGGTAAAGGTATTTCCCTCTTCCATCGTATCAATCCTGACATTTTCTGGGTCATCTACCAGAGCAGTAATAACCTGCACAACAAGTTGTTCGATGCTTTTTTCATCCGCCATAACTACGCCTGTTCACGAGCATTTTTGATTAAACGACTTACAGTATCGGTGGGCTGGGCACCATTTTTTATCCACTCGTCTATCTTCTCCATATCCAATTTGATGAACTTGGGGCTAGAGACGGGATTATAACGGCCAACCTCTTCGATGATACGCCCATCACGGGGAGCCCGTGCATCGGCGATAACAACACGATAATAGGGGTTCTTCTTGGCTCCATGACGAGCCAAACGAATCTTTACTGCCAAAACTCTCTCCTCATCTACACGTTTTCACGCACAGGTACGTAAACTAGTTGTGAAACTAGCATTGTACTGCTTTATCCCCCTCCGCGCAATTTGTTTCTTTTTAACTGTGGGCGATTGGTTGCTATTAGTTACAGCACTGAGCCGCTACCACGGCAAAGCGACAATAAAGTATAGGATGAGCTGGTCTGAGCAGTGACACCAGCTGTTACTAGACACTCGCCTGGAGCATACCCTGTTTCAGGTTCTGGAGCGCGTGCGGGGCAATTCGCAAAGCGAATTAAGCCCCGCAGTTGGCGGAGGCCTCCGGGTTCTGAAACAGGGTATGCTCCAGGC
>WQXH01000066.1 GCA_009784945.1 Coriobacteriia bacterium
GCACGCTGCTATGGGGTGGGATGGCAGGATTGGAAGAAGGATGGACAAACTGCTGGCACTACTGGTCAATCGCGCCCAATGCAGGCGGTTGAGATTAAGCTCTCCGAGGGCAGTGAGCTTGCCAGAACCTATGATGTTTTCTACCGTGTGCATGTTGCGGGCAAAGGATGGCTGAGCTGGGCCAGAAACGGTCAGTCGGCAGGTACCATAGGTTTCTTTAGTCGAATAGAGGCCATACAGATTGTCCTGGTGCCAAACGGAGGAATCCCAGGAAGAGCCAGCGCACCCGGCTCAACAGCCAGGCCGTGTATTACCATTGGCTATTCTGCCCAGGCACATGTTGCTCAAACGGGCTGGCTTGCCAAGGTTACTGGGCGCAAGGCCGTTGGTACCCTGGGGCAGTCTCGCCAAATGAATGCCTTCTTGATTAACATTGACGATGCTGCAGGAGTCAGCGGGTCGATTCAGTACCGAGCCCTGGTTGCTGGCAGTGGCTGGCAAGGCTGGGTTTCTGCCGGTGCCATTGCTGGAAGCGTAAACAACCCCAAGCGCATAGAGGCAATAGGCATCAGGCTTACTGGCGAGCTCGCCAATCAATACGATGTTTATTACCGCGCCCACTGTGCAAGTATCGGTTGGCTGAGTTGGGCTAAAAATGGTGCCAATGCGGGCACAGCAACCCTGGGGCTGCGCCTGGAAGCCTTTGAGATCGTGCTGGCTCTCAAGGGAGGACCTGCTCCTGGCAGCACAGCGCAACCTTATATGGAAAAACTGCGCATACGCATCCTCGATCCTTCTAAACCAATGATAGCTCTTACCTTTGACGGCGGCCCCAGTGCCTACACTACCCGAGTAGTCAATATCTTGGACAGATACAAAGCCCGCGGCACCTTTTTTGTGATAGGCAACTATGTCAATAACAACCCAGGCATTGTACGCGATGCTTTTATGCGCGGTCATGAGATTGCGGGACACTCCATGCGACACCCTGATTACACAACCCTCAGCTATAGCGCAATTCAAGCTGATATTCTCAGTACCAACCAAACTATCCGAAACGCAACGGGTAGTCCGCCACCGCCCTTTTACCGAGCGCCCTTTGGTGCGCTTAATCAAAACGTCAGAAATGCATCTGCAGGAGTAGGGCACTCCATTATCCAGTGGAATGTTGACACTATAGACTGGAGAGACCAAAACACCAGCATAGTGTACAGCCGGGTGATGAACAATGCTCGACACGGCGCAATTGTGTTGTTTCATGACACTCAGCCAACAACCTTAGCCGCAGTGGAGAAGGCTGTTCCCGATTTGATAGCAAGAGGCTACCAGCTCGTAACGGTATCGGAACTGATGTATTACACAAAAACCTCTTTTGTTCCCGGTCAAGTGTATTATTCGGGCTAGTGGTCTGTTACAACTAAAAAGCAGCTTTATGGGTGAGGATTTTCTTCGTTAGGCAAGGCGGGGTTATGTGGCACTACTTGCGGTAATGCCACATAACCCTTACGCAGCATAACGGGGAAAAGACCAGCCAGAAAGCTGCTTATTAGATGTAACAGGCCACTAGTGCGCTGCGTCAGCTAAAATGCAGCTTTATCGGCTTTATTGTAGCGACCTATAACCTTCCTCCCGGGCTATGTGGTCGAGGGGGAGCATGACCAGGTCTTCAACCTCAAAGACAAAGGGTGCATTGAGATGCTCGACAAAGACGGTGCGCAGGTAGCTGCCGCACTCGTCGCAGGTGTGGAGGCGGTGTGCCTCGTCGCCCTTAATGTGCAGGTAGTGCAGTTTACCCTGGTTGCAGCTTCCGCACCTGCCGCAGCGAATGCGCTCAAACTCCCATGTGGCAGAGCAGATGTTGCAATAGAGTCGCCGCCCCTCGCCTTGACTCGCCATGGTCTCTCCCACGCAGGCAACCACGGCTGCGCCTCCGCAAAAGGGGCAGCGCAGAGGTTTGGTATTACTAAGACCACCCTCTTTAACACGCTCTACAAGCGTGGTGATAAGTGCACTGGACGCAGGCTCAAGCATGGGTCGCACCGCCAGGCCTACCACAAGAGAAGAGAGCACTCCCATGAGCTCGTTATTACTCATCTCGTGTGCGCGGGCACAAAAATCCTCGACGTAGGCAAAGGGAGTACTGCCAAGAAGGGAGACATCGGTTTGCTCAACCAGGGCACGCCAGTCAAAGCTTTGCAGGCAGGTAGCAACTTCTTTGGCAAGTCCGCCATGCTCTTGCAGGTAAGCAGCAATCTCGCCTAAAGTCTCAATAAAGAGGTCTGCGTCTACGTTCACTGGTGCAAGTGCAAGCAGGGGTTTTTCTTGCCAGTACCACTGCTCTGCCTCATCCAGATTTGGAAGCGAGTGGTCAGACTCCACTGCGGCCTTGACCCGGCAGCGATTCTGAATTTCCCAGAGACCTTTGTGGCGCTCGAGGCGCAGGTAGTCATCTGGGCTCAAAAGATCCTTGTAGGCTTCAAGAGCCCGGCTGATGTCGTCAGTGTTCATGGTGAGTGCCTTCCTTAATGCTTAGCAGCGGAGCAAACAATCTGCTTGCCCCGCTGCCCTTCAAGTGATTCGACAATGTTCCAGCATGCATCCGGTTTCGTCAAGAGGCCATACAACCCCACGACAACCAGGAGCAGCTCGGTCCTAGTCGTCCTCTTCTACTACCTTCTCGCCCTTTTCAAATTCTTCGGCTGCCCAGTTGCCCCAGTGATAGAGTGCATCGCTCTCGGACACCTTGCCATCTCCAAACATAAGGCGGGCGGTCTTGCGATACGGCTGAAAGATGCCAGCGCCCAAATAAATGTGGGGAATCACAAAGACTATCATCCAGATGAAGCCTATGTTGTGGAGCAGTCGCATAAATACCATCAGGCCAGCGCTCAGGTCAACAAACCAGGTGCCAAACACCAAGAAGAGCCCGCTGATGGCCATGACGATGGCACCAAGCATGAGGGCGCCATCGGCCACTACCTGACCCGACTTGAGTTCGGGCTGATTAGGCATATGCACCTTTTTGGGAGCAAGCATGTAGGGGATGAACTTTTTCATCCAGGTGATGTCTTCCTTGTTCCACCTGCGAAAGTAGTTGCTCAAATAGTGCTTAAATCCGCCAGGCGCAAGAATGGCGCTGATGATTGGCACCAGAATAAAGATGAATCCGATAACCCGGTGGGCAATTCGTATGACGTAGACGGTTGTTGCCGGGGCTGCGTCTGCAAGCGGCGGAATGAATACAAACAATCCGGTAAGAAACAAAAGGATGCCCGAAACAGCAAACACATCATGCGTAATACGTGCTTGGAGGCTGTGCCTCTTAATATAGCGTGCCATGTTTACTCCTCCTCATCAAAGTCAAAGTGCGCAAGCACTTCGTTGGTCTCGTCATCAATAATGTCGTGGGTTTCCTCGTCATAACGCAGCTTATGGCGTTCATAGCCAATGCCCGTAAGGAAGGAGACTCCGAGGCCAGCAAGAACCGCAGCCGCGCCCAGACCCGCAAGAGGCTTAAGGATGTCGAGCAGGTTAACCATACCGCTGATGCGAGGATTGGCAGGAAGACTCAAAGACTCAATGCCATGGTGCGCCACAACAATGAGCCCCAGCCCTCCCAGCTCGTTGCCACCGTAAACAGCGGCGCGCTCAAAGCCCTGTTCTTGCAGCTTGGCAACGCGCTCGTTGGCCTTTGCCAACAACTCGTCGCGGCTGCCAAACATGAGGGTTTCTGACTGACAGGTCTTAACGCAGGCAGGCTGCCTGTCATGAGATACGCGATCCAAGCAGGAGGTGCACTTGTTGATCTTGTCGTTATATCCGTAGTGACGCGGCACATTAAAGGGGCAGGAATACTTGCAGTATTGACACCCAATACACTTATCCTCGGTCACCCTGACCATGCCAGTTTCTTCATCGTGCGCCAGCGCTCCCGAGGGACACACCTGTACGCAGCCGGCATTCGTGCAATGAAAGCAGCTTCTGCGCCCAAAGGACCATTCAACGCCCTTGGATCCGCCCGCTACCTCAGAAAAGCTGATGAGCAGGCGCGTGTCCCCATTCAAATCGAGAGGAGACTGATACGACCCGGTAAAGGGATTCTCATCTTGCCCCAAAGGAGAGGGGAGAGAGTTCCAGGTTTTACAGGCCGCCTGACAACCCTTGCAAGCCGAGCAGCGAGAAGAGTCAAAGTAAAATGCTAGTTTTGCCATCATCCTCACACTCCTTAAGCTTTCTCGATGTCAACAAGGAAGGCCTTGTATTCGGGAATATAACTGCCGGGGTCTCCCACATTGGGAGCAAGGTCGTTGACCACGTCTCCCGTTGAGTACATACTCGCCCAACCCCAGTGGTGGGGTAGACCAATTTGGTGCACCTCTTTGCCATTGATGAGCAAGGTATGCAGGCGAGGGGTCACAAAGGCATGCACGTGGATGGATCCGCGGTTATTAAACACGCGGCACAAATCACCATTCTTGATGCCACGCTCCTCGGCGAGCTTTTCGGGCACCTCAACAAACTGATGGGGCATGGCCTCTACCAAGGCAGGGCAGTGGCGCGTTTGAGAGCCCGACTGCCAGTGCTCGACCACCGAATACGTGGTTACGGCTATGGGGTACTCCTCGCGGGTGCCCTTCTTGACCGACTCCTTGTCTGCAAAGCGAATCATGGGAGAGTTCTCTCTGCCGTTAAGGGCATTATCGGTGGGCGACTCAAAGGGTTCGTAGTGCTCGGGCACCGGCATGTCCAGGCTGTGAATCATGAGGCGACCAATTTGATCCCAGTTCATGAAGAAGGCATTGTTGTTGGGGGCCACCGGGGTGGGGGCTCCATCAACTACGCGGCTGGCTACGAAGTCGGCCACGTCGTTGTTATCCCAGGCATCGCCGGTCCAGTTGACCAAAGACCTCGAGCTGTCCCATGGCTTGCCGTCCACATCGGCCGAAGCCCTGTTATAGAGTACGCGCCGGTTGAGCGGCCAGGCCCAAGACCATTGCTGGAAGAGCGCAAGTCCACCCTTGTCCTCGCGCCCACGGGCGCCGACCTTTTGTTCGGAAGGATCAAGGGGCGCATCATTGTTAGCGTAAAAGCCTGCGTAAATCCACATGGCAGAGGCGGTTGATCCGTCGGCCTTGAGGTCGCCAAAGGTGGTAAGCAGCTTCTTGCCCTCAATAACGTAGCCGTTAAGAGCCTGCGCCACTGCGCGAGGATCAATCTTGCCATCAATGTCGTAGTCCCACTTGATGTTCAAGATAGGCTCGGGATTAGCGCCGCCTTCGTCCTTATAGAGCTTGACGATTTCTTTCCAAAGCAGGTCGCAAATCTCAAGATCGGGCTTGGCCTGATCAAAGGGCTCTACCGCCTTATAGCGCCACTGAAGCCAGCGCCCGGAGTTAACCACGGTGCCAGCCTTTTCAAACGGAAGCGCTGCCGGCAGCAAGAACACCTCGGTATCTATGGTGGCAGGGTCAAGATCGGGAGCCCTCCAAAAGGATGCGGTCTCGGTCTCAACAATGTCTATGGCAACCATCCAGTCGAGCTTGGACATGGCCTCGCGAGCAAACTTGGTGTTGGCGGTAGACTGCGCCGGGTTTTGCCCCCAGAGGAAGTAGCCTTTAATAAAGCCGGTGTTCATCAACTCAAAGGTCGACATGGTGGTTACGTCATTGTCTGAGCCCAGCTTGGGCAGCCAGTCATAACCGTAGTCGTTTTGCAGCGTTGCGTTGGAGCCAAACCACTCCTTGAGCTGCGAAATAAAGAGCTTGGGCTTATTGGTATAAAAGCCGCCGCTTGAGGTTTCCAAGTCCAGCCAGGTGCGCAAGTTGGGATACTTGGCCACCGTTGGCCAGGCAAGGTAGCCAGGGGTGTTATGAACCAGAAGCCCCATGTCGGTTGAACCTTGCACGTTGGGCTCGCCGCGTAGCGCATTGAGACCGCCGCCCGCAAGGCCAATATTGCCTAACAAGAGCTGGATGACTCCCATGGCGCGCGTGTTTTGCACACCATAGTGGTGCTGGGTTTGCCCCAGGGCGTACATGATGGTACCCGCCTTGTCGGGCGCGCCCGTCGAGCCAAAGGTCTTGTACACCAACTCAAGGGTCTCAACCGAAATGCCACACACCGCGCTTACGGTGTCAAGATCGTAGCGCTCATAGTGCTTCTTAAAAATCTGGAAGATGCACTGAGGATCCTCAAGCGACATATCCTTTTTGGGAACCTTATTGCCGGGAGGAGTAAACTCCGGTACGCCGTCTTCGGTCGTCCAGGCAAAGGCACCCGTTGGGCTTGCGTCAGCAGGAATGGTTTCGTCCACCTGGTAGCCCCAGGTAGAAAACTCATAGGACTTGGTTTGCTCATTCCAGCCAGAAAACATGCCGGTTTTAACATCAAAGTCAAATCCTGGATCGAGCAGATAGGCGGCATTGGTGTAGTTGCGTACGTATTCTTTTTGCCAAAGATCATTGTCGAGTATGTACTTGGCCATACCGCCAAAGAAGGCAATATCGGTTCCTGCGCGTATGGGAGAGTAGATGTCTGCGCAGGCTGCGGTGCGCGTAAAGCGTGGATCAACGACGATCCACGTTGCACCTTTGTCATGTGCTTTTTGTACCCATTTAGCACTGACCGGATGGCATTCAACATTGTTGGAGCCTATGGTTAAGAAAACATCAGAATTAGAAAGATCGCAGTAATGACCCGTCATTGCGCCGCGACCATACGTGGGTGCCAGACCGACAACCGTGGAGCTGTGTCAAACCCGCGCCTGGTTATCAATGGCTACCAGACCAAGTCCTCTCATGGTCTTGACCACGCCGTACTGATCCTCGCTATGCAGCTGGGCACCGCCGAGGCTTGCAATGCCATCGCAGCGGTTTGCGATAACACCCTTGTCTTTTTCTACAAAGGTGGCATCACGCGTGTCTTTGACTCTGCGCGCAATCTCTTCGATGGCGTCGTCCCAGGAGAGCTCCTCCCAATCGCTTGCACCGGCCCTGCGTACCAGCGGGCGGGTAACGCGATTAGGGTTGGGGATGACCTCGCGCGTCTCGGGGTCTATGACGTTGCGCAGCTGGAAGAGCGAGGCTCCCTTAGAGCACAAGCCTCCCTCGTTAATGGGGTGATCAGAATCACCCTCGATGTTGATCAACTCGCCATCCCTTACCGAAATAACCAAGCCGCAGCCGCCCGAGCAATAGCAACAAACGCTGGTAGATTCTTCGGTTCTGATCAACTTCCAATCTGGATCGACTTCTGAGGCAAATGCTTTGGTTTGTGTGGACAGGCTATACGTGAGTCCAGCAAAAACAGCCAGCCCAGAAACCTGAAGAAAGCCTCTTCGTGTTGTCTCCATAAACACTCCTTTCTCACTCGTTATTTCCTGACTAACTTATCAATGGCACTGAGGTGCAAAAACCATTGTGCTTTTGTTTAATGATAGGTACTAATAATCTGTCGTTATTGATTAAAGTCAAATGAGGGGTGGACGGTAGAATATAGAGGATGAAGGTAACTGGCAAGCATAGTTCAGAGAAGGTGCGGCATGGGAGACAGCTGGGGACAGGGAAGGTGACAAGGGGACGGCTGGTGACAAGGGGACGGGGCGTAAGGTGACAAGGGGACGGGGCGTTTGTCACCTTGGAAAGGTGACAAACGCCCCGTCCCCTTGTCACCTCCCGTCCCCTTGTCACCTTCCCTGTCACCTCCCGTCCCCTTGCCACCTTACGCCCCGTCCCCTTGTCACCCCGTCCCCTTGTCACCTTCCATACCGTCGTGCGCCACGTCCCAATAGCATCACAGCCTAATGGTATGACATAATGACTGCAACAGTATTAAAGTAGTGGGAGAGGAGTCAAGATGCACACCATTATCATTGATGCAGAGTTGAGGGATCTGCTGCCCCCGCTCAGCCCAGAGTCATTTGCAGCGCTTGAGGCAAGCCTGCTTGAACACGGAGTAAGAGATGCGCTGGTGGTATGGAAGGGGCATAACATCTTAGTGGACGGGCACAACCGCCACGAGATAGCCACCAGGCACAAGCTGTCCTATAAAGTGATAGAGATGGAGTTTGATTCGCGCGAAGAAGTCCTGATTTTCATCGTATCTAATCAGATATCTCGGCGCAATCTACCGCCCTTACAGTTTAGCTACTTTGTGGGATTACACTACCGGTCAATTAAGCTGATTGTGGGGAGGCCCAGCCTTGATGATCGTGAAAATAAATATCATCAAAATGATGACATTTCTGCGTCAGCCAGAAAGCGCCTTGCCAAGAAGTATAAGATTTCCGCCAGTACCATAGATCGAGCCGCCAAGATCTCAGAAGGAATCGATGCTATTGCCCAGGTATCGCCCAATGCCAAGAAGATGATCATTGCAGGAGATGTGCGCATCAGCAAAAAGAAACTTACTGCCTTGGCGGCGGCACCAAAAAAGGAAGTCAAAGAGCTGGCAAAGTCCATAGAAAACGGCAGCTATACGGCACATAAGCCTGCCTTGCCACTGCCAGATTCTGATAGTAATGCGCCCAGCAAACCTGGTGGCAGTGCTTCTGGCACCACTCAAAGCCCCCAAGGCCTCAAAGAGCTTGAAGCCCAGATCAGTGCAATCCGAGAGAGCTTTGATCGCGACCTCAAAATCCTGGCAAACAAAGATAGCACAGCAATTGCCGCCAAGCCACTACTCAAAAGTTACCTCGACAAGCTGGAAACCTTGCACAACAGCATCCTCAAAGCATAGAGGAAAAGCAAGGGAACGGGGCTGGTGTGCTACTATTGAGTTTTCTTATGGCTGGCACTGAAAAGTAACAACCAGTAAGCTCCTGTCACCTCCCTGGCTCCTTCGTTGCTCACGCTCTGTCCGTCATTGCGGCCTCCGAGCCGCAATCTTACCAACATGAATTATTGATTTCGGGTCAAGCCCACAATGACGATGTATAGACTGAACTGTAAGAGCGACCGAGCTCCTTTGTAACTGGTCAGACCCAATTCGTCATTGCGGGCTTGACCCGCAATCTGAGACGCATTTTGGTTAGATTGCGGCTCGGAGGCCGCAATGACGGACTACAGTCTGACTAGCTACGCTCCTTCTCCTTATGCTCACACCCTGCCCAGCGTGCGTTTGCACAAATGTGACTGCTCTGGTAGGATTTATCCATATAAAAGTGAGGCAGGTGCTATGGTAGCCAGCTAGCCTGCCTGAGGGGGCGCTCCTAGCGTGCATAGTCATCTGACTGTTTGGGATTTATGACTAGCC
>WQXH01000067.1 GCA_009784945.1 Coriobacteriia bacterium
ATTTGGCTTCCAGAATTCTTTTATGCTCATAGCGGTTCCCTTTGCCATATTTGGAAGCTCAATCCTCGTTACGGTGCTTGGCACTTCTATAGCTTCGTGGATTCTCTTTGGCCTATGGATTGTTATGACAATCGTTGCTCTCACTATTCGCCCCATGAAGCAATTGGATGATCCTGAAGAGCAGTCAGATGATACTGAAGGGCAGTTAGGGGAGACCGACAAGCAGTTAAAGGAAACTAAGGCGAAGCCAGACACCCCCTCGTCATTGCGACCGCGAGCGTAGTGCGGCGGGAAGCAATCCAGGAAGAAGTGTACTAGAAGCCACTGTCAAATCCTTTCTAGCAACTCAGATGCACTTCCTGTACGATTCGCCTCGACTTGCCGTATAGTAGCGTAAACTACATCGCTACAGCTCTATTTCATCTCCAGGCTCGAGAATCAGTTTTTGTGGAGCAGTCCAAGCCTCTGCTGCTCTTCGATAAGAGAATCCAGGCTTGAGATGCGTCAACACGTTGTGCTTTGCTCCAATGAGTCTTGCGCACTCGGCAGCCTCCTCAGGACTCATATTGAAGAGTCCGTCTCCAGGGAAGAAGGCATAGTTGAGCTCAAGCGCGGCAAGGGTTTCCATTTGCGTAGTCATTGAGGTGTCTCCGCAGAAGTAGAGCTTGATCCCGTCAAGCGCGACGATATAACCCACGCATTCCTTGGGATCATGTCTCGTATTGGCAGCCTCGACTGCCTGTACAAGGATGCCTTCAATGCTAAAACTGTTATGCGTACCAGATTCAAGAGCCTCGACGTTTGTGATAATACGGCAGTCCGGTGCCTGGGCGCAACGCTTAATACGATTGTGATCAGTGTGCTGATGCGTAACGAGGATGATGCTGGCAGGAAGCTCGTAGCCCTTTCCTTTATAAGGGTCAACGTAAACGATACGACCATCGTCAGAGGTGAGTCGAAAACTGGCGTGTCCCTGAAAGAGAAGACGGCTACTCATGGTAACCTCGGCAAGAATGCATAGTCAAACTTCCTTCCTTCATGCCTAATCTGAAGTTGAGGAGCTCGGGGTATATTCCCATGTAAAGGCAACGCAGTCGTACCATGGATTATAGGCAGCCTGTTCTCTATTACGATCCCTGATGTATTGATAATTAGTAAAACTCGTCCCAGCAGTCCTACCCTCAATCCAGTTATTCCCGTTGTCATGCAGCCTTGTTTTCACATACACAAGATTTGCTGTGCTATCAAGCCAGCCTATAAACTCTATGCAGCCTTCACGCTCTTCATCTGGCTCAGGCCCATAATGAGTCACGCCCCCAGATGTGTAAACAGTGTAGCTTGTAGCAGGAGCTAGAAGTCTATCTGTCAAGTAATGCCGAGTGTATTCCTCAGTTATAGCAATAGTTGTAGAGGGATCTTCGTTATACGTATCAACTAGCTCGCCTAACAACAGATCGAGTGTAGGGCCTAGCATTGCCCTGTAAGAATAATTGCCATCTTCGTCTCTCTGTTCGTATAAATATAGCTCGCTTATTATGTCGGAATAATAGTAAAAGATTTGAGAGTAGTCGTTCAATGCTCGCCATTGCGCTTCCATCGGAGAGTACCTTTTTGGGAAGAGTGTTTCCCATGGAACGAAGATACTATTAATTAGGGCAAGCACCACAACAATAGTAATCCCTTTTTTCAGGCTGAGCTTTGCCTTATGACCCAATGATATCACCTTTCCAAAAAGAATAGTTTACCCAGCTAAAAAACACTCTTAGTCTATAGGAGGACTCATTCTCGCCAGTATTGACGGTTTCAAATAGCCCTTCAGTTAGGCCATATCTGACCTCTTCTTCTGTAACTGGGTACAAGGTGCTGGGGTCAGCATTGTAAAGATCTACGAACAGGCCTAGGTTTTTTGAAAGCCATGGCTCTAATTCGCCAATATAAAACGGCTGACCATCATCACCTTCTTGTTCAATAAGGTTTACTCCCGCTAGCAAGTTATTACGAGGATTGCTATGCTCAGCCCCATAATAGAGCGCTTCTTTGATAATAAGTCTCCGGGCATTCAGCACTTCCTGCCTGTCCCTGGCGGTGTTCTCAGGAAACAGATAGAACAACGTCGGCATTACAATTAATGCAAGTGCTAGAGCTACAGAGACAACAAGGCCAATGACTAGCTCTTCGTTAGGCTTCTGCTTTGCGCCATCAGTTATTGCATTTGTGCTCTCTGGGGAGTTTTGCCAGAGCGCAGCATTGATATTATCTGGTTTAGTTGATGGTTTATCTCCTGAAAGCACTTAGTCAGCCTTTCTTCCTGCCTGTCTAGAGTAATCTGGCCAATTGATTTATAGTATATCAAATGTGTTTGTACGGTAATATCATTTGCTAGGCATTAGCCAATTTAGGAAGATGAGAGGTCACAATGGATTTAAGATGTGCTGAATGCGACGCTGAGATTCAATGTCATCAGGTATACTGCAGGACTTGCTCCAGTCCAAAGGAATCAAAGGGCTTAGTCTTGCCATCCTTGACAGATCAGCCTTGGGCGCACAATCAGGCCGAGTCTACCAATACCTTGCAGACTGCCAAAGATAAAACACCCTTTTTGCAGAATTGGGACGCACCCGTGGCTCCAGCAATACTGGGATTGTTGTCAGTGTCAACCTTTGTCGACGTCATTTCGACGCCCAGAAGTTACAATGGCAGCTTTGATGGACTACTTTCCTTTGTCCTTGTCGCTGTAGCAATCCTGATAGCTGTGACTATCTGGGGGCTCATCCACTCAATAATTGTCTATCCCTCTTTATTTGAAGAGAAGCCAAAAATGAAATCAGGGGCGGCTGTCTCCTTCATTAACTGCTTGCTCGGTGGGGTAGTATTTGGGCTTTTATGGAACAACAATCTCAGCAAAGGAAAAATAGGTATCTCGTTCAAGGTGTACTCTGTCCTCATTTCTCTGACTTGCATTACTGTTCTTATTTTCTTGTTGTACCTTCTTGTCAATTTCTGAGTTTGAAGTCGTATGTCCTGGTGCAGATGCAGTCCAAGTTCTTAATGCAGCGATTTGGAAAGAAGTGCTTACCATGACTTCAAAATAATGCTTACTATTGCACGATAAACTCTGCTTACCACCCGCCTGAAAAAGTCCTTACTGTGTTGGGGCAAGAACAGCTTACCGTGCATAGGCTGGCATGATGACATCGAGAACTGCGCCCTTCAAATGCCCCTGAATCAAGCTAAGCAGCCAGTCATCAAAGGTCTGGATGTTATTGAAAACACTGCTCAAATCAGCTGTCCTATCAAGTAGATTCTTGCTTATCGAATCCCAGTATATCGGTCATTAGCCGGTTTAACCTCCCTGCATTCGCCGGTTTAGTCGGCCAAGCCATATTACCGAAACCATATTATCCGCACATACCTTTGGATTCGCCAGATAAACAAACTCATGACAAGGAGGGTAATCACGGCTTTTTGCTCACCAGATCGACGGAGCTGCCTTCCTTTCTTCACATCTTGCCCACGATTTTTAGTTAGGACACTTGCCCCGATTCGCTTGTCCCATAAGGTCAGTTCAAAAGAGCAACCAGCGAGCAACACTGCCAATAGTGCTCTAGATAATCACAGCAAATAACACATAATTTGAAATTCCCTTTTCGCAACGTGTCAGATTTCGGTTCCATAATAAGCCAAAGACTAGCCCTCCAACAAAGCAGTTCAGAAAAGATATTTGCCTAGCACTACGCAAGCGCGGTTTTTCAGAAAAGTAGCTTGGATATACCTTTGAGGGGTATGAGAGCAGTAAGACAATATAAGCCAGTGCAAGAATGGGTATAAGCACTGAGAGTATTGGCCTGACGACAGACAGCGCCTCAGGCGATGCAGCGATAAACAAGTAATGGAATATAAGAAAGAGTGCTCCCACTGCCAAAGCTGGACATAGCAAGCCAAGCGCAGAAAACAAAATAGAGGTCTTCCACGTTTCAAGAGCTGGGGTAGACGGCCAACTGAGAGTTGCCGTGCAGTTTCTACAATGAGGCTGATGCTGCTCAATTTGCTCTCCACAATGACCGCACCTGAATCCCATACAGGCCTCACTTTCTCTAAACCCAAACGCACTGCTGTATTATGCCATGCAGTAGCATATCATGAAGATACAGGAAGAGTGATACAGGAGTAATACCCCCCGCATCTCAGCGCTGATTTGTTGAGTGGATAGAGCCCAATATGCCCGGGTACCTCCTCGTCTATGCTCGTGGTGCTGTACGCTCGCGGCACCTTACCTTGAACATAACATATGTTATAATATGTTATGCTCAAGCCAAAGCCAAAGCTCTACCTCCTGCGTCTCTGAAAGAAAGAAGGTGAGGAAGCTATGCCACAAGTATCCCTCTATATTGATCAAGAACTTCTTGACGCTGCAAAGCTCAATGCGCGCTTTGAGAATATCTCGCTTTCTAAATATGTATCAAGAGCTTTAGAGAGCTCAGCAGATGTGGGATGGCCAACGGGCTACTGGGAGCTCTTTGGCTCATTGTCGGACGGCAGCTTTGTTGAGCCTGAAGATGTGCCATTTGATGAAATACCTATAGAGGCGGGCTTGCTATGACGTGGTTTTTAGACACCAACATTTGCATCGAGTGCTTGAGGGGAAGCTCGCCGTCACTCAAAGAGACGCTTCAAAGTTTGGAGCCATCCAGAATCAGAATACCCTCAATGGTTAAGGCGGAGCTTTTGCATGGAGCCGCAAAGAGTGCCCAACCACAAAAGAACTCCAAGCTGGTTGTATTGTTTTTGCAGCCTTTTGAGATAACGGCTTTTGACGATGGCTCTGCTCAGCAGTACAGCATAATACGAACACAGTTGGAGCTAGCTGGGCAGATAATAGGATTTAATGATCTTATCATTGCGGCCACCGTTATGGCTCATGAGGGCGTTTTGGTTACTTCAAATACTAAGGAGTTTGAGAGAGTGCAGGGTCTCGGACTAGAAAACTGGGTCAAAGTTGCCATGTGAAACAGGTTGACAGGGCTGTGGGGACACAGGGGGATGTATTCTTACCACTGCCTGACTTGTGGGGTTTCGTAACTGTTTGCCGTCCCGTGTCCTCTCAGAGGTTGCTCCTCTTGAAATAGTGTAACCGATAGGTTACACTATGCGTATAATAGTCAAACAAACAGAGACGTTTGAAAAATGGCTTGACGGACTTAAGGACCGCCAAGCTCAACTCAGGATAGGTGCTCGCATCTTGCGACCAGCCGAAGACAACCCTTGAGACCATAGGGTTCTCTCTGGTGGTGTAGCTGAGATGAAGATTGACTATGGGCCAGGCTATCGTATCTATTACACGCAACGAGGTGCCCAAATTATCCTATTGCTAGCTGGAGGCGACAAGCGAACCCAGAGCAGAGATATCGAGACTGCCCGTAGGTTAGCTAACGAATGGACAGGTGAGGACAATGACTGAAAAAAACAGTGATTTTGATATCATGAAGTATTTAGAAAGCGAAGAGGATATCGCATACTATCTTGAAGCTGTGATGGATGAAGACCCTGCTCTCCTCCCAGCAGCGTTAAGGGAGGTAGCCCGTGTAAGTGGCGGTATGACGGAGCTATCGCGAAGAACTGGACTGTCTCGAGAAGCTCTGTATCGCTCCCTGACCGAAAAGAGCGATCCCCGCTACAGCACCATATGCAGAGTTGTAGCTGCTTATGGCTCACAGCTCACATCAAAGAAAAAGCCTGTTACTGCCTAATCAAGTGGGCTGGGACGAAAAAGAGGGGGACGGGGCTTGCGTCCCAAACAAGCGCAAAATGGGACACCAGCCCCGTCCCGTGTCAACTCCGGCTCAAAAGTTTTTCATTTTTGCGATTAGTTCTTGCAGTGACACAACGCTGCAATTGTTAGACACTAACCATGAGTCTTCGACTGGGCAAACTATAAAGCTCCAATCAGGACAAATGTCTGCCAAGGCGCTGTGATTGCCCCGTGAAAGCTTTGGGCTGAGGCTCGCTTTGCACTCTACAGCAAACAGGCTACCTGCATGTTGTACCACAAAGTCGATCTCTGCACCTCCACTACTGCGATAAAAAGAGACCTGCGCCTCAGGAAAAATACCCTTAATTGAAGCAAGCACCACCTGCTCCCAAATGGCACCTAAAGCAGGGTGGCCAACCAACTCCTGATAGCTGGAAATGCTGAGTAAAGCGCAGGTAATTCCAGAGTCAGCAATATATACTTTAGGAGCCTTAATGAGCCGCTTGCCAGTATTGGAGTGATGAGGGGGTACCACCTCAACCATAAACGTGCTGGCAAGGAGGTCAATGTAGCTTCTCACAGTTTTGTCGCTCACCCCCAGCGAGCCTGCCAATTGTGAGTAGTTTGCAGTTTGTCCGTTGAGGTGTGCCAGCATAGTCCAAAGCCTACGCATGGTTTCGGAGGTGGCTCCAGACCATTGCAGTAGGTCGCGCTCAAGGAAGCTTGCGATGAAGCTGATCCTCCACCTTAAAGACTGCTCGCTATCTTTGGCAAGAAAACTCCTTGGAAAACCTCCCCCTGCAAGAAATCCTCCCAAATTTGCTGACTTTGGCATCTCACATGGAAGAAACGGGCGCAGTACGTTATAAGATATGCGACCAGCCAGCGACTCAGAAGATTGTTTTAAGAGATCTTGCGAGGCTGAGCCGAGAATCAGAAAAGAGCCGGCAAGTTTCCATTGGTCAACCAGGCTGCGTAGTAGGGGAAAAAGCTCGGGAGCACGTTGAATTTCATCTATACATATGAGCCGCCCTCGCTGCTCTTGAAGAAAGATTTCTGGATCGTCAAGCTTAGCACGATCTGATGGCAGCTCCAAATCAAGATAGAGGCTTTGCTCTCTTTGGTTCATTAAGAACTGGGCCAGCGTTGACTTTCCACTTTGGCGAGGCCCGATGATTGCTGTTACTTGAAAGAAGGACAAGTCACTTTGGACTGCCTGTTCAAGAAGGCGAGGAAGATACATGCACGACTCCTAACCGTGTATATTCGAAATGAGATATCGAAATAGTAAGGATATTGTACCACAGGGTAGACACAAGGACGAGCGAGACACAAGGGGAGACACAAGGGGACGTATAACCCGAACCATTCTTATAGTAATCTGTTATAATCTTAAGATAGATAAGAGCTGGAGCTCTCGACAAGTTAAACAGGAATCGATTCAGGCAGGTGGACAAGTGCCAAGGAGTGCGAGAGAGGTGTCTTCTAGTGGTATTTACCATGTCATGTTGCGAGGCATTAATCACCAGGCGATCTTCTTTGATGACGCAGACAGAATTGCTTTTCTCTGCCGTTTACTCCGCTTCAAGGACAGTTGCAATTTCAAAGTCTATGCCTACAGTCTGATGGAAAGCCATGTGCATATCCTTTTTCAAGAAGGGCCTGGGGGCATCTCGGACACGATGAAACGGCTTGCACTTAGCTACTCGCATTACTTTAACTCGCGCTATGACAGGACAGGCTATCTCTTTCAAGGGCGCTTTTCAAGCAAGACAATCGATTCCGAGACACAACTCCTGGCAACCGTACGTTACATCCATAACAACCCTGTTGAAGTTGGAGAAAGCATCTGCTTCTGGACCAGCTTTGGTGAGCTTGTTAAGGCTAAGGCTCTAGATCAGACTCTCTCATGGACGCCTAGGCGCGCCACAAACCCCAACCCCTATGAGTTGACCAACCTCAGTCATGGCGACTTAGCTGTAGTTGATGTTTTAGAGGCACTTGACGTAATGGGTGCAAGCGTCAAGGATGCCGACACAGAGCATAGGCAACAAATGCTCTCCAAGGGCGTTATTCATGAGGGTTTCACTCAGATGCCGCCTGACAATGCGCCTGAAGTTGGCTTTCCAGGTAGTTATCGGATTAGCGATCGTGAAGCGCTCGCTATCATCTTGGATATCTTGGGCACAGGCAGTGCACTAGATATACAGCTGCTTGACAGGGCAACTCGAGATATAAGACTGGCAGAGATGAAGAGAATGAGACTCAGCGTGAGACAGATCTCAAGGCTCACTGGAGTCAATGCAAATATTGTGCAAAGAGCAAAGTTTGCCAATGTGCAGAGTTAAGAAAACTGCCGATGAGTGGGTGATACGAGTTATACGTCCCCCTGTATCCCCGTCCCCCTGTATCCCCCGTCCCCCTGTATCCCCCCCTGTATCCCCGCTGCGCAACCTAAAGTTGCGGATAATTCCAACTGGAAGTGCTCGATTTGGCTTTGCCGCAACCGTAATATGGGAGGGGTAGAGGATGCAAACAGCGAGTACGACAGCGAGCACGACAGCGTAAAGTCGGTCAGTGATTCCTTTAGCGAGTCCTTTAACAACTTTTGCGAAACTGGCGACTTTGGCGATGCAAAGGTCTTCATTAATGGCAAGGAGTACAACAACTGGGAGGAAGTCAAGAAGTATGGCAAGAAAAAGCATGGCATAGCCAGCGGGTGGATGATGTTTCCCTTTCCTCTGGTGGTGATAGTTGCTTATATTCTCTTGGGTGTCTTTC
>WQXH01000068.1 GCA_009784945.1 Coriobacteriia bacterium
AGGGAAGGTGACAAAAGGTGACAAGGGGACGGGGCGTTTGTCACCTTGTCATGACAAGGTGACAAACGCCCCGTCCCCTTGTCACCTTTTGTCACCTTCCCTGTCGCCTGCCGTCCCCTTGTCACCCCTGTCAACTTGTCTTGGCTTTGCCGAACGCGCGGGCGACAGGGGGTTAGGGGAGGAAGTGTATGTTGAGGTCGGTGCGGTTGGGAATGCCGTTGACGTGGCCGTGGCTGGAGTATTGCCAAATGAGGATGTCGCGATTGAAGGAGGGGCTGGCTACCTCGTATTCGGCATACCAGAGGTCGTGACTGTCTAATAGAGAGTTGTCGAGACGGTTGAGGTCGCCTTTATTTCCGTAGAGCAAGACCTCGTAGCCTGCCTCTTCTATGATCTGAAAGAAAGCCTCGGCATAGCGCGAGATTTGAGCTCCCGTTATTCGATTGGCTCTTCCGTCAATTTCAGGAACACGCTCATGATCAAAGGCAATTGGATAGTCAAGCTGTCTCCCGCCCAGGTGCTGGAGTACAAATTCTGCCTCTTCGCGAGCCTCTCTCATGTTGATTGCCTGTGAGAAGAAGTACACACCGGTTTGTATGCCTGCCTGCGCCGCGCCGCGTATGTTTTCTTCGTAGTGGGTGTCAACATAGAGATTGCCTTCGGTTGCACCGCGGTATCCAATTCGGATAATGGCAAACTCCACGCCATCTGCAGCAACGGCCTGCCAGTCGATGCTTCCTTGATGCACAGAAACGTCTATGCCAAAGCGCGACTGCAGCTCTCCGTCTAAATAATAGGAAAAGCGCCCCTTATCGTCTTTGATGAGCTGCCCCCCAGCGAGGGCACCCAGGAAGGAGCCGCCTTGTGTGGACTGGCCAAGTGCTTGAGGATCATCGGGCGTCTCTACTCTGTGCGAGGCATAGCTCAGCAAAAGCAAGCCAGCGCATAGCGCAACAATGCTAACGATTATGAACTGCTGATGCCTCAAGAGCCGCTACTCTCAGTGTCTGCATGAGGTATGAGACGGCTCCCTGCTTCACCAGTATCCGTTTGACCATCCGCTCGTTCACCCACCTGCGCCTCGTCATTTGCATGAGTAGAAGGGCTCTCCTCAGTCTCGCTCAAGTCTGCTGCCGGAGCCTCGCTGAGGCCAGCTACCTCGGCAAGCCAGAGGCTATGCCGTTTTTTATAAGCCATGAGAATGAGCACAATGACAATCGAGAAGAGCATGGCAAAGTAGATCATGGCTTTTTCGGTACCGATGCCCATGATTTCGGTGCCGGTTTTAAACCCAAAGCTGTCAGCCACCAGCATGCCGCCGATGACTATGATGAAGGTGAGCGCCAGAATCTTCATCTCAAAGTGCTTATTGATGAAGTCGGAGATGGGGTTGATGAAGATCATCATGAGAATCACGGCAAGCATGACAGCGATGATCATTATGATGAGATGGTCTGCAAGGGCAACAGCGGTTATGACCGAATCGATAGAAAATACCAGATCCATAATCATGATGGTAACAATAGCTTGTGCAAACCCAATTTGGTGAAGCAGCTGATGCTTGGGACTGTGTTGAGCTTTGACCTCTGTTAATTTGAGCACATCCCGAAGCTCAACGACTCCTTTGTAAATGAGGTAGAGACCTCCAGCAAGCAAGACCAGGTCTCGCAAAGAAAACCCATGAACCCAAAAGCCAAGATCCACAGTAAAGAGAGGGTTCGTCATCTGAACAAGGAAGGCAGCCAGGCACAAGAAGAGAATGCGCATGATCAATGCGCCCACAAGACCAATGCGCCTGCCCATGCGCTGCTGGTTCTCTGGCAGACGATTGGTGGTAATGGCAATAAAAACCAGGTTATCGATGCCAAGTACGATTTCCAAAAAAATGAGCGTAATGAGACTTACCCACGCCGCCGATGTTGCAAAGATCGATAGATCCATGAGCTTCGCTTCTCTTCGAGCTTACTTATCCTTACCCTATTGTACCGTTTTTGGCCAAAAGCGAGAAACCGACCGTGGGATTGGTCGGTTTCTCCAGGAGAAGGAAGGAAAGAATTGTTGTATTAACTGAGCGCTGTGGCGCTTTGAGTGTGTGGACAGCTGGGGACGGGGCAAACTGTCTCATGTTACTGCGTAAAATGCAACAGTCTTTCCCCGTCCCCACT
Source organism: Coriobacteriia bacterium (assembly GCA_009784945.1). Taxonomy (GTDB): domain Bacteria; phylum Actinomycetota; class Coriobacteriia; order Coriobacteriales; family UBA8131; genus WQXH01. The sequence goes on from WQXH01000068.1 coordinate 2,166, forward strand.
GTCCGTCGCGACTTTTCACATAGTCTGACGGTTTCCTGGCACACCTGATGCCATCATTTCCTAGCTTTGCAGGTACTGGGCTGCATGGTTGGCAGCCTCGCGACCAGAGTTGACTTGGTTGCCCATTGCGGTACCAGGCATGTTAATCGTGTAAACGTGGCGATAGTTCATATTGCCGTCGTTACCTATGGCATACAGACCACCGATGGGCTGCTTGTCGTTATTGAGCACGCGGCGCTCTTTGTCGGTGGTGATGCCACCGGTTTCAAAGAAGTAGCTGTAGCCCATTTGCGCCATATAAAAGGGACCATTTTCGATGGCAATCATCTTGCTTGCGGGCTTGCCCAAATCATCGTCAGATCCGGCCTTGCAAAGCTCGTTATAGCGATTGACGGTTGCAACAAAGGTCTTTGTGTCTAATCCAAAGGCCTGCGCAAGTCCTTCAATGCTGTCTGATTTGACCAGCGTATTGGTGTAGTCATTGGCAAGTGAGTCTTCAAACATAGCCTTTGCAGCATCATCCACTGCAAAGAATTTATCCAGAATAGCCTGGTCAAAAACTGTGTAGTTGGCCAGGTTGTCGCGTCCGGGTATGCACTGCAAAACGAGGTTGTCATCGGTGAGATTTTCGCGCGTGAAGCGCTCGCAGTTTTCGTTGACCCAAAGCACCGGGCCACCAGCTGCTATGCCAAAGTAGCCATTGATGGGGTTTAATGCGTCGTCATGAAAGTTGATATTAGGAAACGCCGGAATCGTATAAAGGATGCTCTGTGATGACTCAAAGATAAAGTCCTTGGCACCAATCTCCATGGCCATCTTATAGGCGTCGCCTGCGGCGTTAGGAGAGCCTACGACAAAGAGATGCTCGGTATCCCAGCCTTGCTTTTTGATAAGCTCGGGATTGCCGCCAAAGCCACCGGTTGCCATAATGACTGCCCTCGCATTGTATTGAATGGTGCCCTCGTCGCCTTGAGCGTAGGCTCCCGCAATCACGCCATCCTTTACGATGAGCTGATACGCAGCCGTGCCAAAGTGCACATTGATGCCCAGTTCTTCGACACGCGTGATCATTGGCTGCACATAACCAACGGATGACTTACCATCTTTAAACCAGTGAAAGGTAGGGTGAAGACCGCCATGATAATTATCAATAATGCCGTTATAGAGCACTCCTTGTTCGAGACACCATTCGATGTTTTCTGCAGAGCGCTCGCATAGATCGACCCAAAACGCCGCGTTTTGGCGATGCTGGCCGCGCACGAGCTCGTCTTCTACAATCTGGGCTGTGGTAACGTGGATACCCTGCTCTTGAGCCATCTTAGAATTGATAGCAAACATGCCTTCTACAAAGTTTGCGTTTCCGCCTAGAAGGGTGTTTTTTTCCAGCAAAATGCTGTCAGTGCCATTGAGCGAGGCCTGTACTGCACAGGCAAGCCCCGAGCCTCCACCGCCTATGATGAGCAGGTCGGTATCATAGACCGCATCGACCTTGCTGGGAGGGGTAGGACTTTCTACTTCCGATCTTTCTCCTGGCGAGCCAGTTGACCCCTCACCAGCAAAGGGTGTGCAGGCAACCATACCTACTCCAGCAGCTGCTGCGGCTGCAGCGCCAAAACCCAAAAACGCTCTACGAGAGACCCCCTCCTGGGAGCTGTGGGGCTCAAAGGTGCTTGGGTTTTCGTTCTTACTCATATTGTTCTTTGTCATAGTTTCTCCTTCTGATTATCTTTACCCTGCTGTTGTGCAAGGATCCTTCTTCGAGAGTGCTGCAGGCAGCGTTGCTGAACAGTGTTAGTTGCACAGGGCTTGCTGTGCAGGTCTTGCTGCCAACCGCAGCTTTGAGGGGATACTGTTTGCACTCTTACGTTGCTGCACTGAGTATTGATGCGTTAGGGAGCAACCTGTAAAACAAATCCATAGGACCTTGAGCACTTGAGAAAGGGGACTTGCTCATGGTTGCAGCCGGCGGCTCCTCGTGCGTTGTCTTGCGTACCAATATTGAAAACTGGTTGTCAGCGCAAGAGTGCGAACAGCTAACTCATCAACGAGTATGTCAGGGCTTCCAGGGGCAATCTTCACCAGAAAAGGGGGAATTGACCAAAAACTTACCAACTCACCCTAAAAGGGGGGAGTGACAAAACAGGAAATAAGAGGTAGTATAATGTGAATAACAGTTCATATAGCTGTTCGTGTTGTAAGTTAACAGAGCAGGAGAAGGTGCTCGGAAAACAAGCTCAAAGAAGTGGCAGGAGGAGTGCTCGAAGGAGGAGCTTGAAGGAGAAAAGATGTCAGTGGTAAGAGGGCGAATAAACAAACCAACAGATCGCAGGCGAGTGCTGAGAAGCCTCAGCTCGAGCATAGCAAAGCACCACTATTTATGTGTTGCTCTCATGCTGTTTTGGACGTGGCTCAATCTGGCCTTCCAAGGACCGCTCTTTTTTCCTCCTGTGGTTTTGAGCAGTGGCTTTTTGTTTCCTACGTGGTTTGCTCCGATTCTCACCTGTGTCCTTGCCTATTGTGTCTTGGGTGTTTGGTTTAAACGTACTAACTGGGTGTTCAAACAAAGGTGGTATGTGGGTTTGGTTGCCGCATGCATGACCATGGGTGCCCTCCTTTGTTTTTTGTGGATCAATGCCTTTGATGCCTCCCTTGCAAAGGGAGCCCCTCTCTTGCTCTGTGTGGCTGGCTCGGTACTCCTTGGCCTTGGTACAGCATTGCTCATGATTGAGTGGGGGCGCATTTTTGGCTACCTGGGCCCGCAGCAGGTGCTCTATCATGGCGTTATTGCCATGCTCGGCTCGGCTCTGCTGGTTGTAGCGCTCTCTTTGTTTCCACGTTATGTGGGGCAGCTCACCTTTGTATTAATTCCTTTACCCCTGGCGTTTTGTCTCTACAAGACGCTGTTTACGTTACCGCTTAAGAAGCTTTACACACACGGGCTCAATGCCGAGCTTAAGATCCCCTATAAATTTCTTGCAACTGCGCTTTTACACGGACTCTCCTTGGGTGTCTTGCTGGGATGGCTCTTTATAGTAGGCAATGAGTTTAATACGAGCTTCCTAACGGGAGTGAGCTTTGTGGTGGCGGCTGCCTTGCTTTTGCTGACAGCGGTTCTTGTAAGGATGGACTTTAATCACCTCATTTACCGGATGGGCTTTGGGATAACCGCCACGGGAGCTTTTTTGATTGCTTGCTTTGGGAGCGCTCCAGCAGTGGGCATCTTCTTTCAGCTCATAGGTTTTTGCTACGTACACCTGGTGATGTGGGGGCTGTGCTCCTACCTCATCAAGAATTTTAAGTTGCCAGCCACCTGGGTTATCTCGTGGCCTACCTGTTGTTTGATGGTGGGGCAACTGCTGGGCGGCCTGACGAGCTCGGTATTGGTTCAGCAGCCGGATGCAGCCTCTTGGATTCAACTGATGGCAACGGGCATGGTGTTTATCTTGCTCATGGCATCACTCGTCTTGCTAAACAGTAAAAACCTCATAACGGGTTGGGGCTTGGCAAGGCCTGCTAATCTTATTCAAGCTAACGGCACAAACGATATGGCCGTAGAGCGACTGGCGCTTGAGAAGAACCTCACCCCACGAGAGGGCGAGATCCTCGCCTTTATGGCACGAGGCAGAAACCGCAAGGTCATCAGCGCCGAGCTGTTTATTTCTGAAGAGACAACCAAAAGCCATATCAACGGCCTTTACCGTAAGCTCAGCATTCACTCTCAACAAGAGCTCCTTACCCTGGTTGAGACTCTGGTAAGCGAGATGCAAGCCGAACAAGAAGCCAGCGCATTTTAAACATCCGTTGGCTGTGTACGCCGTGCGGTACAGCAGGGAGATTCGGCATCGCAACGGTGCGCAGGGCGACTTTTGGTTATACTGTATCACTTACGTTTGTAGGCAAACAGGAAAGAGAACCAAGTGCAATCTCTCAAGGGGCAGCTGACCCTCAGGGGCATCCTTATTGGATGTGTTGGCTGCATAATAATCACAACCGCTTCTATGTACACTGCGCTAAAGATGGGTATGCTTCCGTGGCCTATTCTCTTTGCAGCAATCATCTCACTGTTTTTCTTGAAGCTTCTAGGCAAGACCAATCTCCATGAGGTCAATGTGACGCATACCGTCATGTCTTCTGGTGCCATGGTTGCGGGAGGCCTCGCCTTTACCATACCGGGCATTTGGATACTGGGCTATCCAGAAGATGCGGTCAACTGGCAGCAAATGCTTACAGTGGCCTTGGCTGGTGTGGTGCTGGGACTAATCTGCACCGCCTATTTAAGGAAGCATTTTATCGAGAGAGCAGGACTTGAGTTCCCGCTGGGAGAGGCTACGTCCCAAACGCTGGTAGCGGGGGACTCAGGAGGCAAGACCGGTATCAAGCTCTTTGGCGCCCTGGGATTTGCGGGTATCTTTACTGTGCTTCGCGATTGGCTTAGAGTTATCCCAGCCATGCTCTTTGGTGGGGTTAACATTCCTGGAGTTGCCTTTGGCATTTATTTTTCGCCCATGCTTTTGGCCATTGGTTTTATCGTGGGCACAGGAGCCATAATAGCGTGGTTTGTGGGAGCCTTAATTGGTAGCTTTGGCATTATGGTTGGCGGTACGGCTGCAGGCTTATGGAGCTTTGAAGCTGGCGAAGCTATTCGTTTGAGCCTGGGCATGGGTCTGATGATGGGCTGCGGGCTTGCGGTGGTTCTCAAGGTGCTCCTTCCGGTGGCAAAGGGCCTGGCAAAGAGCAGGAATGCAGCGAAGCCGCAGCCTGCTGAGAGCACAGGCCAGCAAACAGATTGGCTCACCGGCTTTCTTGCCAAAAGGGGGCTCACTGCAGGCATTGCTGCATGCTTTATTGCGGCGGTTGCCCTGGTGCTCTGCTTTGTATTAAAACTGGGAGTCTTTGCCAGTATTGTCATAGTGCTCTTTGCCTGGATAACCACAGCAATGAGCGCGCAAAGTGTGGGACAAACGGGCATCGATCCCATGGAGATATTTGGTCTCATCGTACTGCTCATCGTGGCTGCCTTTTCGGGCATACCCCAAGTACAGCTCTTCTTTGTGGCTGCGGTCATTGCGGTGTCGTGCGGCCTCACCGGTGATGTCATGAATGACTTTAAGGCCGGGCACAATCTTGGAACTGATCCTCGCGGTCAGTGGATTGGGCAGCTGGTAGGCAGTCTCTTGGGTGCTGGAGTTGCGGTAGCTGTCCTGGTAATTTTGGTGAGCGCCTACGGCGTAGGTGCCTTTGGGCTTGAAGAGACTTTTGTTTCGGCGCAGGCTACCGTTGTTGCCACCATGATTTCGGGGATTCCCTCGCTGCCCGGCTTTATCGTGGGTCTTGCGCTGGGAGCGACACTCTATTTCTTGAAGCTCCCCTCCATGATGCTTGGCCTGGGAGTGTACCTGCCCTTCTACTTGTCCTTTACCGCTTTTATTGGAGCACTTATTAAGATTCTCTTTGACTTAATAGGTAAGACTCTGCGAGCTGGCTCAAGCAAAGAGGTTGCAGCGCAACAAAAGCTTGAAGCAGACAAAACAGGGCTTGTTATTGCCTCTGGAATCCTCGGCGGCGAGTCCATAGCAGGAATCATCATAGCTCTCATCATCATAGGCCAAGTGGTCGTGGCTACCTGAGTACAAGGTGTCAGGAGAAATGTCCCCCTGACACCTTCCCCTGACACCTTCTGCATGAGCTTTATGGTATGGTAGTAAAGTGATGTCTACAGTACTAGACAGGAAGCTACCCATCACTGTCTAGTACGTCTTTCCACTCGACCCGAGGGTCAACAACTCCCCTCGGGTCGTTTATGTGCGCCGGCTTTAACGGGTGTGAGCTCCAAAGATAAACTCGGGACTATAGAATGAAGGTGTCAGAGGGAAACGTCCCCCTGACACCTTCTTGTATGTTCGTGTAGCAAAAGGCAGCTAAACAAGACAGGGATGCGGGGTGTAGGCTCCCTGTCTTGTTTAGTGCGCAGAGGGTTTACCTTACGGTAAACCTTACCGGAAATGACTCTGTGATTCCATTGGCTCCTCTAACTGTTACCAAAGCCTCATAGCTTCCAGCTGCAAGGCCAGTTCTTGGTACTACGGTAAAGGTGGCACTTCCACCTACGGTAATACTTGTTAGGCTTGTCCTAGAAAGGGTAAAGCTTGTGGCGTTAGTGCCGCTTAGCGCTATCGTAAGTGCACCTGTTGCCTGGTTGCCATCATTAGTAACTCTTACGGTCTGTGCACTTTGTGCTCTGTAGCCTGCATTAGCTGCTGGAAAGTCTATGGCAGTAGTGCTTAAGGCTACGCTATAGACAGCAGCATTAACTACA
>WQXH01000069.1 GCA_009784945.1 Coriobacteriia bacterium
CGGCGCTATCTTGGCATTACCCAAGATGATCTTGATAAGGTCTACTTGGGTATGGAGTTGTTTTAAAGTGAGGTGCCAGTGCCTTGTTAGCCGCACCCTTGGGAAGGTTACCAGAAGACAATCCTTTTTGGCGAGTTACGGGCAAAGGCAACCTATGGGCATGACGTGTGCTCCGTTATTAAACAACCCGTGGGGACGGCTTTCCGAGTTGTTCCCACGGGTTGTAAAGGTAGTAATTGGGAGATTCTGTGATAAATAGAGGGATCGAGGTGCAGAGCTTAACTGTCAAGTTCGAGCTGAGATCGAGTGTGCCCCTATAGCAAACAAACAACAGCAAGGTTGTTCTTCTTTGCTTCTTTGCTGTTTTATCGACCTTGTTTTACCGGGCGCTTCTAAGGAGTTTGTCTCTGTTGCTCAGGAGCTGTCTTTCTAACCCAACAGGATAGGAGTGTGGATTAAGCAGGCGACGATGAGAAGCGGGAATCGTCTGGATGCACCTGAGTGTATTGGCCTGAGCCTCTGTAACGGTGGCAATCCCCTCAACAGCCCTGCCCTTGCGTACCAGCGGCACCAGCAATTCTTCGTAGGTATAGCCCGCAAGGTCCTTTTGCCTTTGTGGGTAGAAGGGGTCGGTAATAAGGTGGTCTACTGGAGGCATGAGCTGATCGTACACCATGTCGCCCATGGCATGGCCTTCGTTTGAGGTGTCAAAGTAACGCCTACTTGCCAAGACGCCCGGCAGCGTTGCTTTAAAGGACTGCTCGGATGCCTTAAGCACGGGAGTGAGCTCGTTAGAGCCCAGGCGCTTGATGGCAGAGAGCTTGTACACCATGCCCATGGCAGGCTGATCAAAAGCCACTGCCAAGCGCGTGCCAACTCCCCAAGAATCAATACGCGACCCTTGCTCGGTCTCCAAGCTGCGGATGGTATATTCGTCAAGATCATTGGTGGCAACTATGTTGACTTCATGACAGCCGGCGGCATCCAACATCTCCCGTGCCTTAATAGAAAACCAGGCCAGGTCTCCCGAGTCGATACGGATGCCCGCAAGCTGCTCTTTGCGCTCTGACATTTCCTTGGCTACGATGATGGCGTTTTGTACGCCTCGCAAGGTGTCGTAGCTGTCCACCAATAGCGTGGCGTTATGAGGAAAACTCCTCACGTAACACCTAAAAGCCTCAAGCTCGTCTTGGAACGCCATGACCCAGGCATGGGAGTGCGTACCGCTCACCGGTATACCATAGAGTTTGCCCGCTTGGACATTTGAAGTAGAAGAGCAGCCTCCCACAAAAGCCGCGCGGCTTGCAAGGTTGCCGCCATTTGGGCCATGGGCGCGTCTGAGCCCAAACTCAGCAACTGGCTTGGTGGTAACCGAGCAGATTCGTGCTGCCTTGGTGGCAATAAGGGTCTGATAGCCTAATAAGTTAAGGAGGGGCGTTTCGAGCAGCATGCACTGAGCAAGTGGGCCGTTGATGCGCAGTATAGGCTGCTGGGCAAAAACCACGGTGCCTTCTGGTGCACAGTCAATGTCTACAGCCAGCCTCCAGCTTTTCAAACTTTTGAGAAAGTCCTGATCAAAGAGCCTCGTGCCCTTGGGAGAAGGTATGCTCTCAAGATAACTGAGGTCATCTTCAGAAAGGCTGAACTCCTCAATAAACTCCGCAATGCTCGCAGCTCCACAAGAAATAGCATAGCCTCCCTCAAAGGGGTTGGTGCGAAAATGCAAATAGAAGCTTGCCTCAAGATCAGCTTGTCCGCTTTGCCAGGCGGCCTGAGCCATGGTGAGCTGGTAAAGATCGGTGAGCAGCGGCTCTCTCAAGGTCATAGGAGTTTATCCGCCCTGGTCTTTTGAAGCATCTTGACTACTGCTCCTGTGCCTACGACGCCTGGTACCATCAGCTCGACGCTCTTGTGGCGCTCTTTGCTTGTCATGAGCTGGCTTGGCCTTAGCCTCGCTGCTTTGCTCCTCGCCTGCCCCGTGCCTTCTACGCTTACGAAGACCCGACGAGCGTTGACCTGGACGCGGCTTTTCTTTTTCTCCGCTGTCTTGAGCAGCCCGTTCACGCTTCTTTGCAGGCTGAGGACGAGCATGCTTTTTTTGTGTTTGCTTGCGCGAAGCCTCATTGCCAGCGTTACCAGCGTTGCCTGCGTTGCCAGCGCTGCCAGCGCTGCCGGCGTTACCAGCGTTGCCCCTGCGGCGGCGCTTGCGATTGCTCTGCTTGCCCACCTCTCCCTGCTGCTCTGAGGCAGTCTTTGGAGAGGGAGTGCGGGCAGAACCGCTGGCAGCAGCTTGCTTGGAGCCGCGCTCGGCCAGGCGCTCTGACTTCTTGGAGCTGCGGCGGCGGCGTTTACGCGCCGAGGCTTCCGGCTCTGCCAAGGTCTCAGATCCAGCGACCTTAGCCTCGGGCAACAATACATCTTCCAGCTGCTCAAAGGCTCCCAAAGCAATCAACATGCTGCGATTTGCGCAGCGCTTAATCGTTTCATGACTCACGCTGCAATGGGGGCATCCATCTTCTCCTTTATGGCACTCAATGTCTTCAAGGGGCACGTTGATTACCTTGCCGTCTCCAAGCCTGAGCTCCATCGTTTCTTTAGGCGTATTGTAGCCGCTGATGGTAGCATCCCCTAGTGGAGTTTCCACCACCGTGCCCTTTTTAGGAGCACGCTTTTTAAAGTCCTTGTACGCCTCGTGCTCGTAACGAAGACAGCACATCAAGCGCCCGCAGGCACCAGATATTTTTGTGGGATTGAGTGGGAGGTCTTGCTCCTTGGCCATACGAATAGAAACCGGATGAAATTCGCCACCAAAACGGGTGCAGCAAAACTCCTCACCGCAGTGCGCCAAGCCACCCAGCACCTTGGCTTCGTCACGCGAGCCAATCTGGCGCATGTCGATGCGTACATGAAAGTGCTGAGCCAGATCTCTCACCAGTTCTCTAAAGTCCACGCGCTCTTCGCTCGAGAAGAAGAAAATAGCCCTCTCACCGCTAAAGACATACTGAACCTCAACCGGCTTGATGTCCAACTCGTAGTCTTTAATCTTTTCTCTAAAGTAAGGCATCGCGCTTTTACCCTTTTCTTTAAGGGCTTCAATGTGCTCGTAGTCGAGGTCGTTGAGCTCGCGCACTACGGGCTTAAGCGGCGACTTTAACTTGCTGATTTGCTTTTCTGTAGCCTCGATAACCGCCTCATAAACGGTGCCCACCTCGCGCCCACGCTCGGTTTCTACCAGCACTTCTGTGCCAGAGGCATATTCTATTCCTTGTGGGTCAAACCAAAGCGGCTTGGGGTTGTATCGAAACTTAACCGATAGTAACTGTGGCATTACGGTATCTCACTATTCTAAACTAGACAGGAAGTATTTACCCGCCTCAGACTTATCTCCTGCCCGCCAGCTCTCTGCGAATTGAAAAGAGCATCACTTCCAGCGCCAGCTGCAAGCTCACATTATACTGGATTTGCCGTTGAGCCTCGTCTACCGCGTCTAAGGCTCTCACGCAGGAGTCAAGCGTGAGGCGTTCGGCCATCCTTTTGATGTTGGCGATAAAGTCCACATTAACTGTCTGGTTACCGCTCTTGGGCAGTTGCACAATCATGATATCGCGTATCCAGCTGCGTGCAATATCCAGTATCTCGCCAACAGTTTCGCGCTCTCTGCTGGTAAACTCGCGGCGGTGCTGCTGCTCGAGGCGACTCAAGTTGCCAGCAGAAAGAAAGTCTTTGCTCTGCTCGAGGTGCCGCTGCTGTTGCATCTTGACCACATCCAGAGGTGCTCGCATCTTGACGATGAGGTCTTTGGCGCTCTCTAAGACGCTGGCTTCATCAGCATGAATGAGGCGCTCAAGTGCCTCCAGTGTTGCAATGCGCAAGTTGCGTCTTTCGCTTGAGCGCCAAAACTCTTCGGCATAAAAGAGTGATCCTCCCGTAGCCGCCAATGCTATGCGAGCCTCGGCCTCGGTAGCCCCAATCTTTTCTGCCAAAGTAGCAAGGGCTTCGGGCTCTGGAATGCGCCTAAAGGGCAAAACCTGACACCGAGAGACGATGGTCTCCAAGATGGCATCTCTGTTGCGTGCCAAAAGGATGAAGATTGTGTCGCGTGGCGGCTCTTCGAGGGTTTTGAGCAAGGCGTTGGCAGCATTGCCTGACAGCAAATCGCCACGCGTAAAAAGATAGACCTTGCGCCGAGATCTCACGGGAGCCATGTTAGCAGAGGTGATGATATCCTTGATTTGCTCCACTACATAACCCTGCACTCCAGCCGGATTGATGACGTGGTAGTCTGGATGCGTGCCGTTAACAACCCGCCTGCAAGTATCGCAGGTATCGCCTCCCCCCTGCTCGCACAGAAGCGCTCTGGCAAAGGCGCGTGCCGCCTCTGTCTTGCCCGAGCCAAGTGGGCCTGAAAAGAGATAGGCATGTGCCGCGCTGTTGCTTTGGATAACCTTGGTAAGGAAACTGGCAGCTATGTTTTGACCCACCAGCTCGTCAAAGGGCGGAGCTATGGTTTTTCCAGCGGCTTTTGCTACAGCTTTTGCTTGGTGCCCTTTTTGAGCGGTAGCCACTATTTTTGCTCCTTGATCTTTTGCAACAGCTCGGAAGATATCTCGTAGGGTCTTGCCGCCTGCTCATTAAAAAGATCTGCAACAGCAGCAAAGACCAGCTCGTGCGTGTCTTCCTTGCGCTCTTGGCAAGCCACGGTAACTATGCGCTGGTCATGCCTGTGTGCCAGATACTCAAAACCTTCATGCACACGCTCGTGAAACTCCCGTCCCTCTGCCTCCATGCGGTCGGCGCCACCCTCGATTGCTTTCTTGAGCCCTTCGTCCACATCTTTGTCTAAAAGAACGGTTCTCGTGGGAACAAGCGCGCACGAACCTATAATGTTGGACGTGTTTACCAGCTCCTTGTCCAAGCCACGGGCAAATGCCTGATAAGCAAGGGTCGAATCGGTAAAACGATCCACTAGCACCACCTTGCCTGCAGCCAGTGCCGGCTTGATAACCTCGGTTACCAGCTGAGCTCTGGCGGCCTCATAAAGCAAGAGCTCTGCAATAGGTGCCATGTTGGCATTAGCACAATCAAGGAGAATGCTTCTGATTTGCTCACCAACACTGGTGCCCCCTGGCTCTCTCAAGCAATAGACTTCATATCCTGCCTGAGTAAGTCTGTCCGCCAAAAGACGAATCTGCGTAGACTTACCTACCCCCTCTCCCCCTTCAAAGGAGATAAACAGAGGCTTTTCCTTCTTCTCAAAACTCATCATTTTGCTCCACCTTTAGTTTTATTCTTTCTGCTCTTGGTTTCAAGCTCATAAGAGCCCGCTCCTAAAATGCAAGCCCCATTTTACCAGTAGATCCTGCAACATTCTGCTGCGCAGAATGCGCAGGATGACAGGGTGTGTTTGGTTGCGCAGGATGCGCAGGATGACAAGGGGTTGGCTACGCGACGTGCGGGCAGCAGGGTGTGTTTGGTTGCGCAGGGGTTGGCTATGCAACGCGCGCGATGACAGGGTGTGTTTGGTTGCGCAGAATGCGCAGAATGCAGCACTATGGAGACACAAAGAGACGGAGCTTTTGTGTTGTTGCCCTAATGTGCCTCACTGATGCATGCTCCTCGGCTGTCTATGCCCACAAAGGCGGGCAGGCCACAGAGCGTGAGGCGCCGCAGCGCCTCAGGGCCTAAGTCTTCCCAGGCAATCAGTTCGCTTGTTTTGACAAAACCTCCCAGATAGGCCGCAGCTCCACCTACAGCAATCAAGTAGACGCTGCCGGTAGCAGCGCAGGCCTGAGCTACTTCTTTTGAGCGCCTGCCCTTGCCCAGCGTAAGTGTGATGCCCGCCTTAAGGAGTGCCGGCGTAGCGTCATCCATGCGCGCTGCCGTTGTGGGTCCGATGGCACCACAGGGTCGCCCAGCGCGTGGCGGCGTTGGACCAGCGTAAAACAGTGCTTGACCTTCCAGCTCAAAGGGCAGGCACCCTTCCTTGTTGAGTGCCTGCAAGCAGCGCTGGTGCCCAGCATCGCGCATGGTAAAGATTGTGCCATGTAGATGCACGGCATCGCCTGGTTTGAGCTTACTTAAATCCTCCCTGCTTGCAGGAAGCCATATGTCTAGAGCAGTCTGCATAGTCTGCATCATACCAGCATTCCGTTAGGCATGCGCCGAGGGCACGCGCCCTCCCACGAATGTGTCACAAAGGAAGGAGTGAATGAATCAGGAAGACGGATGTATAGGACAAGAGGCAGCTCTCTGTTTCACTGTCTTTTCTGGGCATTCTCAGCCAAGATGCATCCAAAAAGGTAGTTTTTCTTGCCTCGGCTCAGAGCTCGTTTAGAATGTCGTCTTAAAGTGCTGGTAGATGCCCTGCTGCAGACTGGACTCCTTGTCAGCGCTTTATGAATCTACCTTTTTGGATGCATCTTGGCTATAAGTTGCTGCTGTCGCGCTGAAGAGCTCCTCGTCAGTCGCATGGAAGGGGCTGTAACACAAGCCGCTTTTGGGACAGAGGAACGGCAGACCGTGTGAAGACGTCATTGCGGGCTTGACCCGGAATCCTAAACTGCTGGTCAAGATTACGGGTCAAGCCCGCAATGACGGTCGAAGGAGCGTTTTCACACAGCCTGACGGGGCTGGTGTCCCAAATTCTCCTGTGGCGTTTGGGAAACTAGCCCCTCTGCCCCAGTCAGTCGCATGGAAGCAGGAGCAGGCTCCTGCTCCTGCTCCGGTTGCCTGCCCCTGTGTGCGCTCAAGCAGCAATGCTTAAAGCTGCTTATCCTCTCCTTGCAGCTTGCACCTGGCTGGAAGCAGGTTTGCACCTAGGATTGCAGACACTGCAACGACTGCCCACAGCCAAGGGTTGTCCCCAGTGAGAGGAAGTGCGCCTGCGCCTGCGCCGGTGGTGTTGGTACCTTGAGTAGGCGGGTTGGTGTTGCCACCAGGCGTGCCCTCGCCTGCTTGATCTTTGTTTGCATCGGGTCTTTCATCGCTCTCATTGCTTGCATCCTTATTAGGATCTGAGGGCTTGTTGTTTGAGCTGGGGTCGGCAGGATCGGCGGGATCGGCGGGACTTGTGGGGTTGTCGGTGTTATCGGGGTTATCAGGGTTATCGGGGTCTTCTCCTGGCGCAGGCTTTGTGCCCTCGCTCCTTGGAAGAACCTTGAGTGTGCCAATGACAGTGTCAGCAACTGCCTCGTTATTTTCTGTGGCTTCAGAGCTGATTACTATGTCATAGCTTCCCTCAGCCAGAGTATTGATTTTTTTGGCTGCAAAGGTAAGGCTCACGCTGCCATCTCCCAGGCAGCTTTGCGTTACTTCAATATCGTCAATGGCGCAGGCCAACTCAAGAGGCTCCAGATAGCTTTGTGACAAAGCTGCCGTAATACGTATGTCCTTAAAAGCCCCTGCCCTTCCTTGAAGGGCCAGCTTGGTAGCGCTGACTACAGGAGAAGCCTGGTTAACCGTCAGCTGAATGGGTGTTGTGGCTGCTGCTTGCTGCCATATCGAATGACTGTCACTCACAAAACAGCGGTAGTAGTTTCCGCTTAATGCTCGGGTTGCCGGTAGTGTCAGGGTGCTGGTTTCTGTGCCGCTATACACATCATCGTCTGATAGAGTCACTGCTTCACTGGCATTGAGACCATAAGGGTCATTGGTGGCATCATAGAGGCTGGGATACTCGCGCCAGGTGTAGGTGAAGGGCTCGGTGCCGCCTAGCACCTCTGCGTAAAGACTGATGCTTTCTCCCACTGTTGCAACCGCACTTGAGGGGCTTTGAAGCGCCATCATCTCCATGGGGTAGGCAGGCTGTGGCAAACCAGGTTGCGCCAGGTAGCTTTCTTCTCCGGCAGCATTGTAGTAGCAAACGACTCCTTCTTCTACTATGGCTCTTGGCATGCTTGGTGCTGTTTTGCCCTCAAAAAGTAAAGTTGAAACTGTCCGTCCCGGCGAGCAGAAGGCAACTGCACCAATACTGGTAACTGCCGCAGGAATGGTTACTGCGCCCTTAAAGCCAGCAGCAACAAAGGCCTGCTCAGCTATGCTGACTGAAGCTCCTTTGAAGGACAGGCGCTTGATGTTGCCACAAGCTGCAAAGGCAGCATCTCCAATGCTCAAATGGCTCGCATTGGTAGCATAAATCTCAGAAATACCGTAACACATTGCAAAAGACGCACGACCAAGTGAGCTTATATTTTCACCGAGATAAAGTACACCTTGAAAAGCCATGCAGGAATCAAAGGCAAAGTCGCCAACTGACACAACCTTATAGACGGTGTTGGTATGCGCCGGGCTCACCGTTGAAGGGATGTTGCCATCAAAGGGTAAGTCGTAACCACGTATCTCAACCGTTCCTTCTGTGCCGTC
>WQXH01000070.1 GCA_009784945.1 Coriobacteriia bacterium
CTTTTTTGGGGTCCCCGCAAAGTACACTGAGTAAAGCGAGGGACTTTGTGGGGAGAAGGAGCGGCAACGAAGCGGGCGGAGCAATCCAGCTTGCCTGGGTTGCGTAGCTGAGCGGAGTTTGCCGCGACGTGGTGGGCCCAGCAGGATTCGAACCTGCAACCAAGGGATTATGAGTCCCCTGCTCCACCGTTGAGCTATGGGCCCTAAACCAAGTTTGAGGATTGTATCACATCTAATCGGCAGTTGACCCCAGCACTACTTCAACGGTGAGCATTTGACCACCACGATTGATTTCCAAGGTCACTGTGTCACCAATCGAATAACCGCGAACCTCAATAATCAACTCGGCGGAAGTATTAATGCTCGTATCATCAATAGAGACTATGACATCTCCCGTACGCAAACCGGCGCGCTCGGCTGGTGAACCCGGCTGTATGCTGTCCACATAGGCACCACTCAAAACGTTAACACCTAACTCCTGCGCATTACTTATGTCAACTGAATAAAGTGAAATGCCCAAAAACGGGTGGGCAACTTCTTCGCCCTTCATAATCTGCTCTGCGATGGGAAAAGCAAAGTTGCTGGGAACCGCAAACCCAACTCCGGCATTTGAGCCAGAAGTGGTATTGATGAGCGTGTTGATTCCAATGAGCTCTCCCGAGCTGTTGACCAACGCTCCGCCCGAGTTTCCTGGGTTTATTGCTGCATCGGTCTGAATCAGATTTGCAAAAATACTCAGTCCAGAATGCGATGGCATGGCTATGGAGCGATAGAGCGCCGACACGATGCCAATAGAGACCGACTTTTCCAGCCCAAATGGACTGCCGACAGCCATGACCCATTGGCCTACACTCACAGAGTCAGAGTTGCCAATCTCGATGGGAGTAAGCCCAGTGGCATCCACCTTGATAACTGCAAGGTCACTCGAGGGGTCTGCTCCCACCAGTATGGCTTCCAGCTCTTCATTCTCAAAGCGCACCAGCAGTCTCTCCCCTCCTTCAACCACATGATAATTAGTGAGTATATAACCGTCTGAGGTCAGTATTACACCTGAGCCTAAACCGGTCTGCTGAGGATCAGAGGAATTATTGCCCGAGCGTCCTCCAAAAAAATCTTCGAGCAGAAACGTAGGGGTAGTGGTGTATACATCAATATTGACGACCGAAGGGGTGACCTTGGCAGCAACCACTACCGGCAACTCTATGTCGGTGTTTGCTGAATCGATTACCACGCTGCCTGTGTCCACTATCAACGGTGGGTCAGACTCAGGCTTAACAAGTCCCAGGACTCCGACCGTAAGCGCTGCACCGGTAATGACGCCAAGGAGCCCTATGAGAAAGCTCACCCCTTTGTTGCCGCGTTTTACAGGCGCAGGAGGGGCTTGTCTGGACGCAGGATGCGAAGTCGTACCGTGCGCAGGCATAGGGTGCGCCGCAGAGCGTATAGGCGTAGGATACGCAGGTGCAGGAGGCGTTGTGGGGTGGGCAGGCATAGGTTGCGGCGGTATAGGCTGTGTAGACATTGGTCGCGCAAGCATAGGCTGCGCAGGAGCAGACTGCATAGGTGCAGGTTGCATAGGTGCAGGCTGCGCAGGAGTAGACTGCATGGGTGCAGACTGCATAGGTGCAGGTTGCATAGGTGCAGGCTGCATGGGCACAGGTTGCATGGGTGCAGGTTGCGTTGGCGCTGGATGCGCAAGAGCAGGATGAGCAGGTGCAGGCTGTGCATCGCTTGACGCCGGGCTATTGCTATATTCGTTGTTCATCTCAGTTCACTTTCATCTTTCATCTTTCATCTAGACCAGCAAGAGCCTCTAATAAACGTTTGCCCTTAAGTCCATGAATTGTCTCAGCTGGCGCTTCCCGACAAGAAACGCTCTTTGAAGAAGTCGATAATATCATCAGACTCATACATCGCTTGCTCTGCTATGAATAAACAGGGCACTTGGTTCTTGCCGCCATGAGCCAGCAGATAATCTCGGTTATCAGGCTCAGTAGTTGCGCAGGTATCGATGAGTATGCTGTTCTTGCTCATGAAATTCAGTACTTTTTGGCAGTACGGACAGGTTGGTAAATAGTATAGCCTGAGTTCATCCATTCTAGCCACTCCTTCCATCAATCAAACACTCTTTGGTATCATAACCTAAAGAGTTGAAGATAAGGTTACTTTTAGTTCACAGTCTTCATTCAGTATTGTACGACAGTTGAGGTAAAGTATAAGGAAAATCCCGAAGGGAGTATGATGTCAGAGAATATAATACAAACCGTGAGAGAAGTATTGGTAGGGGTGCGCGATCTTGATCCAACACTGGTGGTGCCCGATGCAAGATTAATTGAGGATTTAGGTGCTGACTCGCTTGACTCCATCGAAATCATCATGGCTCTTGAGGAGCGATTCGAAAAAGAGCTCGACGATGCAGACATCGAAAGCATCAAAACTGTAGGAGATATCGTTGCTTTGATAGAAGGTCAGTTGCAATAGCAGCTGCACCTTGATGCCCTCATCAACATGGTAGTGAGTTGATGCAGCAGCTAGCTGCGACGAGCACAAACAACGAGTGGAGATCAGTTTGAAATCGAGCATAGGCGGACAACTCAAAATCTTAACTGATGAGCAGGTGCTTTCAGTGCACGAAACAGCCTGTAAAATTCTTGAAGACCGCGGAATGGTCTTTGAGTGTAACGAGTGTGTAGATGTTTTTAAACATCATGGGTGCAAAATCGAAGGTAACACGATTTTTATTGGCCGACAGCTGGTGGAAGAGTGTTTAAAGCAAACCCCCTCCAGTTTTCTACTTGAGGCACCAAACCCTCATCGCTCTATTCTGATAGGAGAAGGACTTGCTGTTCATGCTGCAGGTGGAGAGACTTTTTTGCGCAGCTACCAGGGCACACTGCATCCTCAGCCAACACTCAAAGACTTTGCTGACTTTCAAAAGCTCTATCAGGCTTGTCCCAACGTTGACATCGCTGGTTATGCCCCTGTGAGTCCTTTTGACGTACCCCAGCGCACTAAAAGTCTTTGGACTGTCTTAGAATCCTTCAAAAATAGTGACAAGCCTATTTTGTCTCCTATGGAAGTAGAAACTGTTGAAAAAAAGCTGGAGGTCTTTGAGCTCTTCGATATCTACTTTGGTAAAAACTGGATGGATAATCACTATGCTACCTGGCACACGGTCTGCCCCAACTCACCGTACTTCTTTTCTGAATTTGCCTGCGACGGTATCAGGGTGTACGCCCAGCGTAACCAGCCTGTTTGTATTGTATCGGCACCAATGACAGGCATCACTTCCCCAGTCTTTTTGCTCTCTACGCTTATTTTAAGCATTGCAGAAGGATTGGCAGGCTTGGTATTGGCTCAGCTCATCAGACCAGGTGTACCCGTGCTTCTTTCTGCCTCACTCACCTATGGCTACATGCGTACGGCATCTTGGGAGTGCGCAAGTCCCGACACCTCGCTCATGCTCGCTTCGAGCATCCAGATGATCAAGTACTTCTACAAGCTACCAGCTCGGGCTCAGACAGGTGTAAGCTCTTCAAAGACCATCGACTACCAAGCAGGTCTTGAAACCATGCAAAGCCTTCTCTTTTCTGCGTTGGCAGGTGTCAATGTCACCAGTCAGAGTGTGGGCACACTCTCTAACCTCATGACTTCTTCCTTAGAAAAAACCATTCTCGATGACGAAGTCATCGGACGAGTGCGCTACCTGCTTAAGGGTATGAAGTACGACGATGAGCAAAGGGGGCTCGAGGACCTGTTGAGTGCTGCACCGTCTGCAGACTTCTTGATGAACGACTCAACGCTGGCACACTTTAGAGATGCCTATGAGCCCTCGGTGTCTGACTGGCGTAGTATTGAAGAATGGCAGGCCAGCGGTGCACAAAGTGCAGAGGATAACGCTCACTCCTTGGTAGTGCAGACGTTAGAGGCCGCACCGCAAAGTCTTCTGGACGCTGACACAGAAAAAGATATGCTTAGATTCATTAATAATATCGAACGCTAGCACCCCTTCAATGAAATAAATGGTACACTTGCTTACCAATTCATAGTTTCCGATGAGGAAGTGCTATTTGAAAGGTGATGCCATGGGCAATTCCATCGAACTCAAACAGGCGCGAATAGCGCGCAGATCGCGGTTCTTTAAGAAAGGTGTAATCATAGCCGTTGGCTCGGGTATGCTGTATGGCGTATATGTAGCTGCGCTTTATGGAGCCACCGGCAATGGCTTTTGGCTTGATTGGTATGGCTACGGTGACACCGTCACTGCTGGCTGGTATGATAACGTAGTTGACCCTACCATGGGTGGCATTGCCATGAGCTTTGTCATAGCCGTCTTGATTTTGGGCGCTTTGGGTTCTGGAATTAACGACTTTATCAGCGCCATTTGGATGATAGGCAAAACAGCTGTCAAGGGTAAGTTCATGGATTACCTGCGCTGTTTTGCATCAAAGCCTGGAGCCGTCATGGTGCTCTGCGCCTTGATTGGCGGCCCGATAGCCTCTACGGCCTTCCTGATAGCTCTCATTATGGCGGGGCCCATAGCTACGCCCATCAGCGCACTGTGCCCCGCAATTGGTGCCATCATAGGACGTATTGTCTTTAAGCAGCAGTTAAACTTTCGCATGGCCATTGGTATTGTAATTTGTGTGGTAGCCACCTTCATGATTGGCTCCACAGCCTTTACCGGCTTTGAGATTACCGATCCCATGTTCCTAGCTGGACTGGCCGTAGCCTTGATATCGGCTCTTGGCTGGGGCATAGAAGGTGCCATAGCAGGGTTTGGCACATCAGTTATCGACTATGAGATATCCATCTCAATTCGTCAGCTTACTGCCGGCTTCTTTACCCTTTTTATCCTCACCCCTGCCCTCTTCCTCATGGCAGGCGCTGTGGGACTATACCCCACAATGCTCTTTGAGGCGCTACAAGGACAGATCATGGTTGATGGGCTTCTTGCAAGTCCGCTCGTCTGGTTCTTGATCTCTGGCTTGGCTGCCGGTTTATCCTTTGGTTTTTGGTATAAGGGCAACAGCATGTGTGGAGCAGCTCTGGGCATGGCTTGCAACGGCGGCTTTTCCTTTTGGTGTCCTTTTTTCAGCTTCCTCGTCTGCGGCCTCTATCTAGGCTGGGAGGGATTTGATTTGTATCCCATTCAGTGGGTGGCTGCCATTGTGATGGTGGTGGGCATTTTCCTCATTGCCGTTAATCCGCTCGAGCTCTTCAAAAAGAATAGGGAGGTCTAAAATGCTGCCACTTAATTATGCAATTCTCAAACTGTTTGTAAGCGGCAACGAATTAAGCGTGCAGGGAGTCATTGACAAGCTGGATAAAGACTATCGTTCCTTTAGAGCCTTTAAGCCCAAGGCAATCAATGAGTCACTCATGTCAGCCGAAAAAAACGGCTTGCTTGAAGAAAGCAATTGGGAGTTAGATGACAAAGGCGAGCTGCACGTATACTACAAGGCAACCAGCTACGGAGTAGAGATGATTTCCAGCTACATCAAGTAAGCGGATATTTGTACAGCAAAACCACAAGAGAGGCTCTCTGTCTGGAGCGCCTCTCTTGTTTTCGTATTATGGAGCCAACTACCGGATTCGAACCGGTGGCCTGCTGATTACGAATCAGCTGCTCTACCATCTGAGCTAAGTTGGCATGGGTGGTGCGATGACAGATTATAGCATGATTGCGTATGCTTAGAAGAAAGCTTGCAATTCTTTTACTCGATTTGCTTGCTCCCAGCTAAACTCAGGAAGCTCTCTTCCAAAGTGCCCGTAATTACTGGTGAGCCTAAACACTGGCCGCAGTAGTTCGAGGTCGTGGATTATCGCTCCCGGTCTCAAATCAAACACCGCGTTGACAGCATCCTGTATGCGCTCTACCTCAAAAGCGCAGGTGTTAAAACAATCCACATATATGGACAAAGGGTGTGATATGCCAATGCCGTAGGCCAACTGAATCTCTACCTGCTCGGCAAGCCCAGCAGCCACAATGTTCTTGGCCACCCAGCGTGCGGCATAGGCAGCTCCCCTATCAACCTTGGTGCAATCCTTACCAGAAAAAGCTCCTCCCCCATGTCGTGCATAACCACCGTAGGTGTCTACTATTATCTTGCGTCCCGTGAGGCCAGTGTCGGCAGCAGGCCCCCCTGCAACAAACCTTCCTGTAGGGTTGACATAGACCCGTGCATCCTTCCATGACTGCTCGTGTAGCTCCATAACGGGGGTTATTACCTGTTTGATGAGATCGTCTTTCAGTCCAGACTCCAGTCCAGGTGTGTCTGCATGCTGTGTGGATATGAGTATGGTATCAATGCCCACTGGCTTGCCGCCCCGATAGCGTACACTTACCTGAGTCTTACCATCCGGCCTGAGGTATTCCAATGCTCCCTCTTTGCGCACCTGGGTAAGCTGCTCGGCCAGTCTGTGCGCAAGAAAAATAGGAAGAGGCATGAGGGTGTTCGTTTGATTGCAGGCAAACCCAAACATCATACCCTGGTCGCCTGCTCCCAGGGTGGCAAGTGGATCATCTGTAACACTCTGCCTCTGCGCTTCATACGATTCGTCAACGCCCCGCGCTATATCAGCACTTTGTGAATGAATTGAATTGGATATGCCTATGGATCGATAATGAAAGCCACTTTCGACATCACAGTAACCTATGTCCTTAACAACACTGCGTACAATCGAGTCAATGTCGGCGTAGGCTCGCGTTCGCAATTCTCCCGCCAAAAAGACCTGTCCTTCGGTGGCCATGGTCTCACAGGCAACGCGTGCCTGTGCTACGCTGCCCACGCCCGATGCCTCAAGCCTCTGTTCCTGACGTAAGATCTCATCAAGAACAGCGTCTGATATTTGATCGCAAACCTTGTCTGGGTGCCCTTCTGTCACACTCTCAGAGGTAAATATGTAATCACTTCCAGAATTCATCGATAACCTTTCGTACTATTTATCCAACAGCGTCTATAATAGTAGTATGGATGTTTTCTTTCAACAATACAAACCTGCTTCCAGCATAGCAAACTACCTCAACGCTGGCAGCAAGTCCAGTGGCGTCAAGACCATAGGTTTGGAACTTGAGCACTTTGTTGTTCACAAGGAGAGCCACGCTCTTGTTCCGTATATGGTTGAGCGAGGCAGCTCTGAACCGTCGGTCGAACAGTTGCTCGAACAACTCAAGCAGCTCTATGATAATACCCACTACGAAGACGACTCAGAAGGTGTATCACGCCTCTTTGGCATGTGTCGAAAAGGGGTATGCATTACTCTGGAACCCGGGGCTCAACTAGAGGTTAGCATTGGGCCTTGCTGCTCTGTGGCTGAGCTGGAATCAATTTACGAAGGATTCAGAAGCGAGATTGACCCTCTTCTTGAGAGCAAGGGGCTTCAGCTGCTTGAGTTGGGCTATCATCCAACAAGCCTGGCGCGCGACATCCCTATTCTTCCCAAGCTTCGCTACGCCTATATGGACAAGTACTTTTCTGATACGGGCAAGCATGGTATGTGCATGATGCGTGCCACTGCATCCACACAAATCTCCATTGACTACGAAAGCCAAGATGATGCGCTGTTAAAGTTTCGTGTGGCAAACGCCTTAGGACCTCTCTTTGCTTTTATCACCGACAACACTCCTATTTTTGAAAAAGAGCAAGTGGGTGTTAAGGGAGGCACGGCAAGCAAGGCTGCAAGCGATTTGCCCGTACCCAAACGCATGGCTCGCATGACCTGCTGGGATGACACAGATCCATTGCGTAGCCTGGTGGCCAAGGGCACCTTTGGCGATGGCTTCAGTTTTGTTACATACGCAGAGGGCCTTTTAGAGGCACCAAGCATCTTTTTGCCTCAAAGCAATGCTGCTGAAAAACCCAGCTACCAAGGTTTTACCCCTTTTAAACAACTACTGCCTAATGAGTTTATCGATGAAGAGCTCGTAGGTCACATTCTTTCGCTTTTCTTTTATGATGTTCGTTTTAAGAACTACGTGGAACTGCGCCAGGCCGACGCCTTGCCTCTTCGGTATGCCCTATCATTTGCAGCGCTTGTCTACGGAATCTTCTACAATCCTCCAGCACTCGACTACTATGAAAGCTGCTTTTCCTACATTGACATTCCTGCCATTGCCTTTGCCAAGTCTTCTTTGCGTAACAACGGCTACCAAGCCAACGTCTACGGTCGACCCGCCACAGAATGGCTTGATGAGCTCATATGCTGGGC
>WQXH01000071.1 GCA_009784945.1 Coriobacteriia bacterium
ATATATACCGCAGACCCGCGCATGGTGCCGCGCGCACAAAAACTCGAAAGTATCAGCTATGAGGAGATGCTAGAGCTTGCCGCAAGTGGCTCGGGCGTACTACAGATGCGCGCAGTTGAGTTTGCCCGCAACTTTAAAGTAACGCTGCGCTGCCGCAGCGCCTTTTGCGATAACGTGGGTACTACCATAAGGGAGGAAGCTATGGAACAGGCGATAGTCTCGGGCATTGCCTACGATAACTCAGAGGCCAAGGTCACCATACGTGGCGTGCCAGACACCGCAGGAATAGCCGCCGATGTCTTTGGTGCCATTGCCAAGGCGCACGTCAACGTAGATATGATTGTTCAAAACATCTCCGAGCATGGTCTTACCGACATTTCCTTTACTGCGCCTGCGGGCGACTTGGAGCGTCTGCTTCCTGTGCTGGATAAACAGGTTGCCAAGCTTGGTGCTCGAGAGTATCTCGTGGATGAGAAGATCACCAAGCTCTCCTTAGTGGGAGCAGGGCTACGCACCAACCCTGGCATAGCTGCCAAGATGTTTAAGGTGCTCAGCCAAAATGACATTAACATCGAGATGATTTCAACCTCGGCCATTCGTATCAGCGTTGTAATCAACACAGCAAAAACCGAAGTAGCACAGCAGGCTTTGCACACGGCTTTTGACCTGGATTCGACGCAGGTATTCTGTGAGAATAATCTTTCGGCAGAAGAGCTTGCCGCCAAAGCAAATAAAGGACGTTAAGAGTGAAGAACACTCGTAGTCGTGTGGTGGTTGCAGGAGCTCACAGTGCCTAGGGAGTCGCGAGCTGCCAAAACGCTGCGAGCTACAGCAGTGCTTGACCGCATAGAGCTCCTCTATCCGGACAACCAAAGGTGCCTGCTGGCGCATAGCAATGCCTTTACACTGCTCATTGCGGTAATGCTCAGCGCACAAACGACCGACGCAGCGGTTGATAAGGTTACTCCGGTGCTCTTTGGCCGCTGGCCTACTGCCAAAGCATTGGCTTCAGCGCACACTGACGAAGTATCCGAGGTCATTCACTCTTTGGGCTTTTACCGCTCCAAGGCAAAGAACTGCGTGCTTTGCGCACAAAAGCTTCTTGCAGACTATGGCGGCGAGGTGCCAGACAGTATGCAAGAGCTCATAAGCCTGCCAGGCGTTGGGCGCAAAACAGCCAACATCGTCTTAAACTGCGCCTTTGGACGCGCAGAAGGCATTGCCGTAGACACCCATGTCTTCAGGATTGCTCACCGCTGGAGGTTGTCTTTGGCCAACGAGCCTCTAAAGGTAGAACAAGACCTGCTTAAAGTGATTCCCAGCGAGCGCTGGAGCATGGTTAATCACAGCCTGGTGCTTTTTGGAAGAGAGTATTGTATGGCACGCCATCCGCGCTGCGCCAGCTGCCCTCTCAATGATATCTGTCCAAGTGCCACGCACCCTGAGCCATAACCGCTGACTGTAGCCCTGAGTTGGAGCCATGAACCAAAACCCCAAGCTGGAGCAAGCGCATGAACGAAATACATGATAAGCAAGAGGAGCAGGGAGCACGTACCGGCTCTGAGAACGAAAGGTCTGCTCCCCGGCCACCTGCCACTGCCGAAGAAGAGAGCAATCAGCTGCCGCGTATTAATCTTGGGGCACTTTTTATGCCAGCCGTTTGGGGGCCAGCGCATGGACAATGGGTTACCATACTGTTTTATCCACTGTGGCTCTTTGCCGACTCCTGTATTACAAACGCAGTGCTCTACGGAGGCTTTACCATAGTAATGGCTGCTACCGTAATTCTTGGCACCGCCGCAGTTACGCTGCTTTACGCCTGCACCGCTGGGCAAAAAGCCTACGAGCGTGCGTCTCGCACCATGACCATGCAGCAGTACCGGGCGCGCCAGCGCAAATGGGCCGTGGCATGCTTCTTTATTGCTCTTTTCTTTGTGGGACTGGCAACCTGGTACAATCTCACCATCCGTCTCTTGCAGGGCTAATCGTTGGCCCACTTGCACAAGGCAGGTTTTTACAGCTGACCATGAGCACTCTGTGCTAATCCCGCATAGCCAACCCACATTGTCACCCCGCATAGCCAACCCACATTGCCGCCCCGCATAGCCAACCCACATTGCCGCCCCGCATAGCCAACCCACATTGCCGCCCGCGCATTCAACGAAGCCATCACCTCCTGTCGCCCTGCGCGTTCGACGAAGTCGAATGTTGCAGGGGCTACTACAGGTCTACCCATAATGCAAGTAGACCCTGCAACATGTAGCCTTTGGCCAAACGCGACGGGAGGTGATGGCTGAGTTAGGCTGCTGCTGTAGCGGATTAGTGCAGCGACCATCCTCCTAGCCCACAGCTCACAGGTTGGTGATGTGTGTCACAGGAGCGTTTATGCCCAGCTGGTTTGCACAGTGTGCATAAACATCACACACAGTGTATAATGCAATCATTAAGAGGGGATTTACAACACAGGCACGGCTTGTTACAGGCGGGTGAAACTGTAGGGAGCCAGCTCACAAATGTGTTGATTGTGTGAATATTCTCTCTAAATGAGGCTATGCTGCTATTATTTATTAATTCAAGAGAATTAGCAAAGAATAGTAATTGGGGAAGCGTCAAGTTGTGAGGAGAGAGCTCATGAAAAGATCGCTGTTATTTAAAAAAGGGGCACCTGATAGAGCGCTGGGGCGCAAAGTCTTTTTGGTCATGCTCGTGACCTTACTTATCTTTTCAATGACACCATCAGGAGCATATGCAGACACTTTGACACAAGAAGCATCTACAGAAGAGTCATCTGAAGAAGCACTGCAAGGCAGCGCTGAACAGCTGCCGTCAAACAATGAGCAAGACTATGCAGCCGTTGGTACGACTGCTCCTCCCTCTGAAGAAGCTGGTCAACCTGACACTGGCTTTGCTGGGCAACACGAAGACGATGATATGGTTAATTGGCATGACCCTGCCTTGCCAGGGCAAGACGATCCATCAGCAATAAGCGAATATCCGCCAGGGGATAATCAGGCATCAGAAGAGAGTCATCTTGGAGAAGGCGGCTTGTTTGAAGAAGATAAGCTCCTTGCCCCAGGCGGCCTGCTCCCAGAAGAAGGACTACTGCCAGAAGACGGTTTGTTGGCAGATGATAAGCAGCTGGCAGAAGGTGGTATTACCAACGACACATCGGCAGATATAGTGCCCCTTGCCCAGGTCAGTGGCAGCAGTGCCCTCACCTTTGAAGTGGGAAGCGGCGGCTCTTTTGTTGATGTGGACAGCATTGGTAATGCGCTTACCTGGCCGCTGTCTACGCTCACAAGGCAAATCAAGATCACAGCAGATTTTGGCAGCATGGGCGACGACAAGGCGCGCGAGGTGGTCATTGAGATTCCACGCGGCTATAAGATTATCGAGTACAGTGCTCCTTCCAGTGCTCCTGTCATAGCTGGTGTTACCAAAATCAGCTTGTCGGGCACCCATGAGCCTATGGTTGAGAGCGCCTTGCTCACAGCCCGAGACGGCTCACCGTGGGCCTCCCAGGCAATAACCGGTTACCGGGCTGGATCCACTGCTTCGCCGTGGCGCGTTTATGACGGAAAAATCGTATACGTTATGAACAATACCTGCAACAAGATTGAGCTCACCATCACGCTGGGGCTCGATCAACACATAATGCCTCATCACGACACCACTGCACAACTCCTACCGCTTTCTGTAAGCATGACCAGTGGGACAGACGTGCTGAGCACATCACTTACCACCACTGTATCTGAGCTTGTGGTATCTACCTTTACGCTTGCTATTGCCGGCAATGGCGGCACACGCAGCGTTGAGGGTGTTGTAGACGCGCTTGATCCTCAAAAGGGCTCAGTCCAAGAATTTGCAACAGGCTACTGCACGGGAATGCACGCTACGGCAACAGGCACACAAGAGCACATGACCGAAGGCATGAAGGTTGTTGTGAGCTATCCTGCTGAGGTTGCGTTTTTGGGTTTTGCGGACACCATCACAAACACGCCAAAGACCCTGGTTGATGCGAGTAGCTTTACCAGTGTCAGAGTCAATGACCATCTTGTTGTGACCTTGGACACTGAGGCGCGCACCGTTACGTTTGAATACAGTGATGTACGCGCGCGACATGGTTCGGGCGCCAATTTCTTTACCTGCTACTGGTCTACAGAGGTAGACAATGATACGGTATCTTGGAACGATGTGCTGCGCTTTTCGGCCACCTATGATGAGAGCTCTGGCCTGCAAGCTCTTGGCACATCGCACAGTCATCCACAGCGCAGCGTGGCAGGACCCAATATCACGGTCATGAAGCCAAGCTATGCCATTACCGTCAGCGCAACTAATCGTATTCGTCGAGATCTCAACGCCTATGCTGACGGGGCATATCCCTTTGACTATATGATAGGCGGCTTTAATATCAACAGTCACGGACCCAGCGCAGCTCCAGATCTCCTCTACGAGTTTGAGTTCTCACCCAATCTGAGTGTCAGGGGCGTGTCGTTTCCGGGGCTTGCGGGCGATAACTTTAGCAAGTTAGAAGCGGTAACAAATATAGGGCGTGTCATAGTTCTTGAAGCGCTTGCTGTTACCAGCGGCTCTCCCTCTCAGCGCGGCTTGACGGTTGATTCAGCCAGACTGGGGCTGGCAGAAGAAGAGTATCTGGTTTCGCTCAAAGCCTGGCAAGATGCGCTGAGCGGCAATACAATATATTCGCAGTCCTATGTGTTTTCTCAAACCTCATATTTTGGTCGCTTGCAGGCTGGACAAGAGGGTGCGGTAACGCTGAGGCTTTCAAACGTGAGCAATCCAGATACCCCGGTGCTCCTGAGCGAGGCCACCGATCGCACGCGTATTGGTTGGTCTAACTATGGCGCGGGCACTACTACCCTTACGGCAAGCCCAGCCAAACCAGAGGATGGTACCGGCACTGGATCTTTTTATCCGGGCGCAGGCATAAACTTTACCGCTGTGCATAGTTCGGGAATCTCCACTCTCACTCATAATGACGGTGTAGACCCCATCATATCTATCAGTCTTCCAAAAGGCATTGATCTTGATGTGTCTACCTTGAGAGCCACCTCACTCAGCGGCAACCACGGCGGCGCACCTTTTGAGTTGCAGCCCTTGGGAGTGAGCACCTGCGTTATTAATGGGGATGCTTGGAACGTGTATCAGTTTACGTCATACAATGCGCTTGACATGGTGGCCAGAGCCGATCATGGTTTTAGTGCAGCGCTCCAGCCTACAGGATATAACCAGATAAGACTTACCTTTACCGCTCATGTTTCTACGGCCTGCAAGGCGTATCCCGGACTCAACCTGGTAGATACGGTGCTCTGGGACTTTGGACAAACAGCTGTGAGCGCCACAGCCGGAACAAGCTACGTTGCCACCTCTACCAACAGCAACAAGGACGCGCTTGTGGGCAAAGGCACCGCCTATTTGGTAATTGGAGCAACGCAGGCCGGCCAGTACAACATAGTGTCAAAGCCAGGCCTCAAGGTCAACATCGGCATTCGCACCTATCAAGGTGATGCCAACCCCAACCCCTTCTACACCTATAATGGCACACGAGCCTCAGTTGCCCCTGTTACCGTGGATGAGCCTGCAGAAATCTACCTTGCCTACGAAAACCCCGATAGCGACCGCTATCTGGCTGGTTCAGAGATATACCTGCCCATCCCCAAGAAGAACAGCGTCTATACCGCCTTCTTTAACTATACTGCTATCAATCCCTCGGTGAGCGGTTCCACCAGCGAGGCACCTACTTGGACAGGTAGCCTTGCCGGGCCTGTGGAACTGCCTGGCTTTAAAACCTACTACACCCTTGATACAAGCTTTGCCACCAGCGCCAGCCCCCTGAGCAGCTCTTGGACTCCGGTAGAGTATACGTGGGTTGAAGGCCCACTTGCAGATTACTCTGGCGTTACCATGCTGAAGTTTGTGGCAGACGAAGACATAGTGTCCGGTGCCTATGGCTCAACGAGCTTTAAGATTGAGGTAGATGTAGACGCTCATTTGGGCGAGACAAACTACTGGCGCAGCTATCAAAAAGGCTGGCAAGATGAGTTTGGCAATGGCTCATGGGTTTATGGCAGCGTGATTGCTGCTGAGCCCAGTATGGCTGGCGTTGAGGGCATGATCTTCTTGGATAGAGTTGCCGACGGCTTTAAAGACATTGACGAAGCCTTTAACACATTGCTTGCAGGCAACAGCATCACTGCTGTTTTGACGGAGAGAAACGGCGGCATTGTGCCCCTCAACCTTACCTTTAATGCTGATGGCAGTTTTAAGTCTCAGTTTGCCAATGGCGACCAATACTTTCTCAAGACAGGTGACTATACAATCACCTTCTTTAACAACACCAACGGAGCCTGTTACTTTACACCAGTATCTATCCTGCCTTTAGCAGGAATGCAGTCTGCCTCGGGCGGCGGTTTTTGGTATATGGATGTGCAGCAGGCCAACATTGCAGCTAACCAGTTAAGTGCAACCTTCAGCTTTACCGTGGATGTAGACATGAACACGGCAATGACTTTATATGTAGGCGTAGGCGTGCGCAACTCCTGGGTCGTCAGTTATGTTAACGGCGAAGGGTCGCAGTTTAGCGCTACGGCATCAGAAGCAGTGCCCGACGGACTGAGGCCTTCAAATAATCCCGTTATCTCGGGCACCAACGTCAAGGCCGGCTATGATCCAGACACCGTGCTTTGGACGCTCAATGAGGATGTAATCCTGGCAGATGCACTTGGTACCTATGTTCCAGCTCAAACGCCTCTCACCACCACGCAGTTACGGCAGGTCATTGTCAGTAAAAACCTTATTGCTACGGCAAACCTGGAGCCTTTTGTTTACACGATAGGCTACCTTGGCTTGGAAGACTCGAGCTTTGCAGAAGACAACCCCAATCCTTTGAACTATAGGGTAACGGACAGCCTTCCCCTGAGCATCCAAAGCCCCCAGAAGGCGCACTACGACTTTGTTGGCTGGACGGTGAGTTATGCCAACACAAGCCTTGCCAGCATTACCACACCTACAAAGAGCTACAGTGTGCCGCTTAATGCTACCGGCAATATTGCCCTTACCGCCCATTGGCTCGAGCACGAGAAGTATGTGGTGTCCTATGTTGTTGTTGGAGAAGAACCAGCAAGCTTCTCTCCCGAGCTGGAGCTTTTGGGAGGTAGCTACTACGAAAGCACTGTGGTGAGCGTTGCTGGCAGTCTCACTACTACCGAGACCTTCAAGGGCACGGCTGTGGGAACGTGGAGCTTTAGTGGTTGGCTGCCATTGCAAGAACTCTCCATAGAAGGCAATGAGTTTTCTCAGCCAGCTGAGGCTGTGGTATTTGAAGGAAGCTGGGTTTTTACGCCAACTCCCCTTTATACGGTAAGCTACAGCGGAGGGGCTGAGGGAGTATCCAGTGTGCCAGCTGGTCAAACCGTTCTAGAGGGAGCAACAATTACCATTGCTGACTTAGTGCCCGTGCGCAGTGGCTACACCTTTTTAGGTTGGCTTGGTTCTACGGGCACAGGCTATCAGCCAGGTCAAAGCCTCTTGGTGGCTGGCTCCAATATTGAACTTGTTGCTCTGTGGCAAGAAGTGGTAGTTCAAAATGACCCTAATGATCCAGTTGAACCTGTTGACCCTGTTGACCCGGTAGACCCGGTTGATCCTGTAGACCCGGTAGACCCGGTTGATCCTGTAGACCCGGTAGACCCGGTAGACCCCACCAAGCCGATAGACCCAGTTAAGCCAGTTAAGCCGGTTGATCCAGTTAAGCCTGCTAAGCCTGCTGATCCTACTGAGAAGAACCCACCCGCATCACCTGGGCTGCCCATTAAGCCTTTGGCTCCGGGTTTTCAGGCAACACCTGCGCCCATAGTGCCCTCAGCACCTGTAAC
>WQXH01000072.1 GCA_009784945.1 Coriobacteriia bacterium
CGAGCGCTACGGCTACAGCTTTGATGGGTGGTTTACTGAGGCAGATGGCGGTGACCTGATTACTGACTCCACTGTAGTCAGCAACGCCGAGGCTCATACGCTTTTTGCTCAGTGGACTCCTCTTCAAATCGAAGTGACCTTTGACGCTAATGGTGGCCAGGATGCTCTTCCCCTGTCAAAGAACGTAACCTTTGACAGCGTCTACGAAGCCTTGGCTACCACCGAGCGCTACGGCTACAGCTTTAATGGGTGGTTTACAGACACCGCCAATGGAACTCAGGTCTCTGCTACAACCTTGGTAACGAGAGCAGAAGCCCATACCCTCTATGCACAATGGACGCCACTCGAAGTCAAAGTGACCTTCAATGCCAACGGAGGAGTGGCACCTGTTCCCCCAACCAAAAACGTGACCTTTGACAGCGCCTATGGAGCCTTGGCTACTACCGAGCGCTACGGTTACATCTTTAGAGGCTGGTACACTCAGACCACTGGCGGAGATCAGGTTTTGGCTACAACCATAGTTAGTAATGCAGCGGCACACAGCCTCTTTGCTCAATGGACTCCAAGAAGTGATTTTACGGTGACCTACTTTGGCAATGGCAATACCAGCGGAAGTGCGCCGGTTGATTCAAACAGCCCCTATGTCTTTAACACGGCAGTTAAGGTGTTGGGTCAAGGCAGCCTCGTGAGAGACGGCTATTCCTTCCAGGGCTGGGCTACCAGTTCTGGAGGCAAAGCAGTGCTCTCAGATGGCTTATCCTTTGTTATTACCAATCATATTGAGCTCTATGCTGTGTGGAGCGCCAACCCACCCGTGCCTGTGCCACCACCCCCAGCACCGCCGACAATAATCATTAATAACCCACCACCACCCCCAGCACCGCCGGTAACAATCAATAATTATCCACCTGCGCCTCCTCCACCGCCGGTTGTAATCATTAACAACCCGCCTGCTCCCGCCCCGCCTGCCCAGCAACCGCCTCCGCCTCCGCCAGCAGTTCCGATAGAGAGAGAAATTCCTCCTCTAGAATTGCCCTTGGCTGCACCCATTACGAACTGGGCTTTGCTGAACCTTATCATGACCCTCCTTGGGTTCTTATTGGTAGTGATTACGCTGGTGAGGGTCTTGTCCTCTCGCAGGAATGATAACCGCTCAGACGAAGACCGCGAGGAAAGAAGATTCAACCAGAGCCAAGAGAGGGAGAGATCCAACTTGGATTCAGAGCGAGAGGAAAGAAAAAGAGCAGGGCGCTTCTGGCTCTTGTTCAGCTCGCTATTGACTATTATCGCCGTAGTCATCTTCTTGATTACGCAAGATCTCAGCGGTGTCATGACGTTGTTTGATCTTTGGACCATTGCCCACCTGGTGATCTTCTGCGCACAGATCTTTGCTCTGGTAGCCATAGCAATGAAAACGAAGAAGAGCGATGACGAGAGGGAGTTTGAGAGGGAGCAAGTAGTAGTTCTACCGGCTACTTATTAGGGAGTGATACCAGGCTTCATCGTTGGCTTACATACCTGTTCTCTCGTTGTCGTAAGTAGAAAGTGAGACTTTAAGACCCGCTGATCGTAACTGCTCAGCGGGCCTTAATTCGCTTTGCGAATTGCACCGCACGCGCTCCAGAACCTGAAACAGGGTATGCTCCAGGCGAGTGTAGTACAGTAACTTCCTTTGAGAATTACTATGAAGAATTACTATGAAAATCGCTCAGCAACAGCTTTCGGTGCTATACTGTCGTAATGCCGGTAAAGGTAAAAGCAGCTGGCGAAAAATAAAAAATCTGATAACTAGAGAACGGAGCGCTCAATGCGTCAAAGAAAAGGTATGCAAGAAGAAGCTTATGGTATCCCAGAGGCTGCACCGCCAGGAGGAGTCTACCCTGCTGGAGGTTATGTACAGCCTGCACAGCCTGCGCCAGACAAAGCAGTCTATTCTGGAAGTTATACGCAGCCTGCCGAAGGAACTACCTTGGGAGAAGGGGTAATTTTTGAAGGAGCCATGCTTAAGGGTAAGGGCCCTATTCTGATAAAAGGAAAATTCTCGGGCACAATAAATATTGATGGTCATGTTATTTTAAGTGAGACCGGTGTTATTACGGGAGAGGTTCGCGCAGGAAGTGCAGTTTTTGGCGGAACACACGAGGGAGATTTGCTTGTTAAGAACACCTTGCACATTACTCCCACTGCTAATCTCTCCGGAAAAATTGAATCAGGAAAAATCATTATTGACGAAGGTGCAGTCGTCAAAGGAAGTTGCAACATTGGCGCTAGAGAGCGCCAAGAGAGTGCTCCAAAGCCAGCCAAGGCACCCGTGGAAGCCCCTCAACAAAAGAGAGAATTGCCTGGGCTGGAAAGCTAGTATTTGTCAACGCCTAAAACTGCGCCAAGATACATCGAGCATGGTTTTAGGCGTTACAGAGCACCGGGGCGGATGAATGAGCGCTACTGGGCGTAACGCGCATGAGGACAACGCAGCCTTGCAGAAGATAAGCAGGCAGATGAGCGTAGTTTAAGGCGTTACTGAGCGCTAGGAGGTGCCGACGCGTTGAGAAGCGCTAGAAGTATTGATTCAGGCAATAGAATATGCTTGGTTGAAGGAAAAAATGAGATTATCCTGTTTGTTCTTGAGGGCAAGAAGAATCAGCAACAAAAAATCTCGCTTCAGAAGGGCTCTCTTTTTCTGTGCAGCGGAAAAGATGGAACCCTCATAGTTGCCGACCGCTTTCACGTTTATTTTGTGCAAGAAGGGCTTGCCAAGTGTAGGTACATAGCTCTACATAAAATGCGCAGGGTTACTTCCACTGATGAAACCGTATTCATAGTTGATAAAAATATCGTGATAGCCCTTGATATGAGCGGTGAGGCACTGTGGGAATACTGGCATAACAAGCTCGTGGTTCACATAATTCCAAATGGCGACTTTGTTGAGCTTACCGACATTAACGGTCAGACGTTTAGAGTTTCCGCTAAAAAGGGAAAGCTCGATAAGCAATGGTCAAAATCAACTCCTTGGGAAAAATGGGACGTGGGACGAGAGGGATGGGCAGGAAGCCTGTTTGATTCGATAGAAGAGCTGTTTGCTAAAGCTTCTCAGGCATCCAGCAGTGCAAAAGCACGTACACGGGACAAACCGGAAAAAGAGCCCCCGGCTGCTCAGCGCAGAGCTCCTCGCTCAACCCAAAGAAGGCCTGCAAAAAGACGCTAATCTATTAAAACTGGCGGTGTATTGAACGTGGTGCGTGCGATGACAGCTTCAACAAAATCCACAAAATCGGCGAAAGAGAAATATGAAGCAACGGCTCGATCAAGAATTAGTGAGGTGCGGACTGGTGGCAACGCGCAGCCAGGCTGAGTCGTACATTCGCATGGGAAAAGCCCTGGTTGATGGCAGGGTAGTTAATAAGCCAGGGCATTTTGTCAAAGAGGGCTCCAGGGTAGAGCTCAGCACAGACGAGCAGTTTGTTAGTCGGGCGGCACTCAAGCTGAAATCGGTGGCTGACAGGCTAGGGCTCGACTTTGCCGACAAAGTCGTCTTGGACATTGGCTCATCAACTGGTGGGTTTACGGAGTATGCCTTAAGCCGAGGAGCCACAAAAGTTATCGCCGTTGACGTGGGCACCAATCAAATGCATCCGCGCTTGCGCCACGACCCTCGAGTGGAGCTACACGAAAACACCGACATTCGCAGTTTTCAACTTATCGAGAAGCCTGACATTATTCTTATTGACGTAAGTTTTATATCATCCCGCGAGGTTTTGCCTGGCATTGAAAAAAGCTTGCTTGGGTCTGACGCGCACATTGTTTTAATGCTCAAGCCACAGTTTGAAACCGGCACACGGCTAAAGAACGCCGGAGTGATAAAAGACGATACCGAACGTAACAAGATTATGCACGACTTTGAAGCCTGGGCAAAGAACCTATTTGTGATAGAACAAAAAGCCGACAGCAAAGTTGCAGGCTCAAAAGGCAACTTGGAACGATTTTACCTACTGCGTAAAACGTAGTATTCCCTCGGCAAGCAACAAGAAAAGGATTACTATACCCCTCTCGTGGGTATACCATGTGATATACGTGGGAGATTTCGCGGATACTATGATGCTGGACAGACACTCCGCCAGACTGTGAAAAAACTCGCTGTGGACAGCTGGGGACGGGAGGAGACAAAAGTGGGACACACGGCTGCATGCAACTTGACAGGATGACCTAGGGAGTATACCATATTATATATATATGCATGCTACGGATTGATTATTAAGTGAAGCTTGCCCCTCAGGGCGCTACTTACATCACCTATTCTGAGTTGACGATACTGAACGGAAGGAAGATGGGTGCCAAGAAACGTGTTCTAGCGGTGATTTTATCAGTCGTGGTTGTTTTTTCTGGCTCTGCCTTATTGGACAAGGATAATGCTGCATATGGGTGGTGGCATGATAATAATTATAATGGCATAGCTTTAAACTACAGTTACCCGATTGCCTACCATTTGTTTTCTGGCTTTGGGGCTGGCACAAAGGTAGGACAGCGCAATACAGTTGCGCAGTGGAACAGTGCAGTGGCACTGAACAGGAGCCTGCTTAGCATCCACCCAGTAGAGCACAATACAAATATTGGATATCCTTATAATAATTTCATTAGCACTATTTATGGAGTCAAGGATAACAAAGCTGATTATTTAGCAAAGAATTCTAACTTCTGCTGGCCTCAGACACTGCCACTCGTGCATATTGTGTATGAGTCTGATATCAATTATAACCACATATACAAGTTTTCCAACAGCGCTGTGCCTGGTCAGTTTGATGCAGAAACAGTATTTCTGCATCAGGTTGGACATACCGTTGGTCTGGCAAATTCAACAGTTACCAGTCTGGTTATGTACATAGGTATAGCCGCCAACAAATTGAAAAGAACGCTCACGCCTACTGACAGAAGTCTTGCGCATTATAGGTATCATCGATAAACGAAAGATGAAGGGGAGCTTGTTATGTTGAGATGTCTTAGAACAATAACAACTGCGAGAAACTCAAGCTGGATTTCTACTGTTGTGTTGTCAGCACTGCTGGCGATGACTTTAGCTTCCTGTGCACCAGATGATTCTTCGAACAGCAGCATGATTGCCATCCCTAGTAACCCAGAGAGCAGTGCTTCTCTTGACAGTGAGAATGACCAGCCGAGGACATTTGTTGAGTCTTCATCATCCTACCCTGATCGTGGCTTCGAGGAAATTGTAGAGATGTCAAGCTTGGTTGTACGTGGCACGGTTACGAAGGAATCTAAGGAGCTATTGATTAGAAGCGTGGACGGTCACAGTAAACAATGGTTTTACGACACTTTTGTTGATGTATCAGAAGTTTATCGTCGCGAGGCACCAGACAAGAGGATTGCCGTCCGCTTGAGCGGCGGACCTGACCTAGGGGAGGACGTGTTCGTGGCTGCACAAGATGGTCTCTCTTTGCAGCCTGGAGACGAGTGCATACTATTTCTCTGGAAACCTAACTTTGGCGGCGACTGCATTACAAAAGGCGACTACTATCTACCAGTTAGTAGTATTCAGGCAGCATACTTTTTGCATAAGGATGGAGGCTTTACCTGCTCTAAGTCTGATAAGGTCTTACATCTAGAGAGCTTCAAGGGAGAAATGGCAGAATTAAACGCAAAGCTTCCTATCGATTACGACTTCCATCGTAAGCAAATCGAAGGAGCCCTGCGTGGAAACATCGAGAGCGGATTCGTTACCACGGACGGAGAGCTCAAGCGTTTCTATGACGAAATTGACTCTTACGCTGAGATCATCAGCAGCAAAGACGTCATTGCCGAATAAGCCTGGGTCATGCCAAGACACCCGACATGTGGATCACATAATGGCAACTGCCTCGCTTCGTCCTATCCATATTGGAAGCAATAGTACACTGCGTCAGCCAGAAAGCTGTTTTTTAGCTGACGTAGTGTACTAGGGAGCAACAGCCTCGTCTATGCTTGCATCCTCGCTGCTCAGTTCGTCTTCTTTACTGGTGCTTGCTGAGCGCTTTACAGCGCTGGTAACCAGCTTTTGAAACAGAAGCTCCGCCCCTTTTTCTGCAAACACCACAACAGAGGGTGTCTCGGGGTTAGCAACCACCACGGTAAATATGTTAACCACTATCATGGCAAAGGCACCTTGCCGTTTGGCAAGAAACAAGAAAAGGATTACTACACCTCTTTTGTGGGCATACCATGTGATGCACGAGGGAGACTTTACGGGCACATTTTTGACGCATACGACTTCGGCAACGCTTACGACGTCGGCTTGACATTTTCATAAAGGGGGGGGGTATACTAAGACTAATACCTGATTAGCTAGCACAAACCATGCTTGAGAAAGAACCGCTTGAGCAGGTGCTTACGAATAGTCGGC
Organism: Coriobacteriia bacterium; assembly: GCA_009784945.1. Taxonomy (GTDB): domain Bacteria; phylum Actinomycetota; class Coriobacteriia; order Coriobacteriales; family UBA8131; genus WQXH01. Next base: position 6,392 of record WQXH01000072.1, read on the forward strand.
TCTTGGTGTGCTGCATAATTCAGGATACTAATGCTATCTAATACTACTCTATTGCCTATTTAGGTGCCTTTATTTTTCAGCTTGTTTTTGATGAGCACCACCATGTTGAGGGAGAAGAAAGTGTTTTAGAATTCTTGTCGCACAATACCCCACTTGTCTTTGCTGGATTATTACTAATGTATGCCGCCAGCTTGATATTTGAAATTGTAAGAGGGTATGCACTCTCAAGGCTAGTTAAAAAAATAGATCTTCCATTAATGCTTGGCTACTATAACCACTTGTCGTGTATGCCCATGTCTTTCTTTGATAACATGAA
>WQXH01000073.1 GCA_009784945.1 Coriobacteriia bacterium
GAATGATTGGGCGCATCGTATTTCTTGACCAGGGAGCCGTCCACCATTCTTCGACCAATGATCCCAGAAAAGCAGAAGAACTCTACACAGAGCTATTCTTGTCCAACTAAGAAGGTGTTTGCCCCAGCCTTGGCTGACGCAAACCTTTAGCTGACGCAGTGTACTAGTTGTAACAGACCACTAGCCTACGGCTGCTTGCGCCAGCTGATAAAACCAGTAGCCTCCACAAAGATGCGATGCGCTAAAGCCATTTTGCATGAGTATGCGAGCGGCTATGTAAGAGCGGAGTCCGCTTCTGCAGTGGAGGTAGACGGGCTTGGACTTGTCCAGTTTGTCTAATCGCAGACGCAAAACGTCAACCGGTATGTTTACGAAACCCTCAAAGGCACCTTCAGAAAACTCGATGGGGGAGCGTACATCCAACAAGTTAAGGCTGCCATCACGCGGCAGTTCATCAACATCATGCCAGTGAAACTGCTTCACCTTGCCTTCCAGCAGGTTGCTTATCATCAAGCCCGCCACATTGACGGGGTCTTTGGCTGCCGAGTAGGGCGGTGCATAGCACAGCTCAAGCTCAACAAGATCAGCAGCAGTCATATGAGCTCGAATAGCCACGGCGAGGATGTCAGCACGCTTATCGGTGCCCTCCTTGCCTATGAGTTGAGCACCAAGAATGCGGCCGCTGGGTTTTTCAAATAAGACCTTCATGAGGAGGCCTTCAGCGCCAGGATAGTAACCAGCATGGTTAATACTGCTCACGTACACTTTGTCGTAGTTGAGCCCCAGTTTTTGCGCAGCTTGTTCGTTAATGCCAGTGGCAGCAGCCGTAAGCCCAAAGACCTTTATAATCGCTGAGCCTTGCGTGCCCCGGTAGGCAGAAGGCATGCCGCATATAGTATTGGCAATAATGCGCGCCTGCTTGTTTGCTGGCCCTGCCAGGGCAATGTGAGCAGGCTTTTGCGAGACATACTCGGCTACCTCAATCACATCTCCTGCAGCAAAGATAGACGGATCAGAGGTGCGCATGTGCTCGTCAACAATGATACCGCCACTCTCACCCAGATCCAAGCCGGCTTTGTGTGCCAGCTCGCTTGCGGGCTCAACGCCAATGGCGGCTATGAGCAGGTCGCAGTTTATGAGCTTTCCACCTCTGCGCTCCAGCTGTAGCCCCTCGCCTTGCCTGGCTATGCGTGTTACGGGAGAATTAAGAAGCATTTGCACGCCATTGCTTCCTATTTCGCTATAGAGCGGGGCGAGCATCTCGGGGTCAAAGGGAGGCAGCAGCTTGCTTGAGCGTTGCACCAAGGTGGTTTCGATGCCAGCCTTGGCCAGGTTCTCGGCGGTTTCCAGGGCTACATATCCACCGCCCATGACTGCTACGTTCTTGACCTTGCGAGCAGCGATGTCTGCCATGATGGCATCCATATCTTCAAGGGTGTGCAAGGCATACATGAGGGTTTCTGCGCCAGGCTCTGTTTCAGGCAAACGAGGGCGAGCCCCAGGGGAGAGGATTAAATAGTCGTAGCTATCTTCGTAGCCAGTACCGTTATTCAGGTCGCGCACTTGTACGGTACGCCGCTCGCGGTCTATTGACACCGCTTCGTGCCCAAGGCGTACCTCAACGCGATAGCGCTCCCAAAAGCCTTCTGTGCTCTGCAAAAGCAGGCTCTCACGTTTTTCGATAACCCCACCTATGTGATAAGGCAATCCGCAGTTGGCAAAGGAAACTGCGTTGCCCTTTTCCAAAATAACAATCTCTGCCTCTTCATCGAGCCTGCGCAAACGTGCCGCCGCTGTAGCTCCTACAGCTACTCCACCAACTATGAGTATCCTCACCATGACAACTCCTTTAGGATCCTTAGATAGTGCCCACTCTGCAAACAGCACCTACCGAGCTTATAAACCAACTGTACCCATCTTACCGCAAAGGTAAAAAAGCCGGTGAAGTCAGTTGCTGAATGTTAGGGCAATGGGGGTGGCAACCCGCCTCCGGCAAGTGTCAGTTGCTACCCATTTCCCTAACGCACAGGCGGTAAGGCGCTGTTGAGGTAAAGGCTCGCGAAAACTGCACCCCGTCTCTGTGCGTGCTATAATTTGCTTAATGCACCCAAAGAAGAGGTCAAATATATGGAGCCTAAACTTGACACAAAGCGGCTAGCCATAGCGCAATATATATCGACAATCCTCACGATTATACGCCGTGAATACACGAAGAGCATTGATGAGTTTCGCGCTGTGATTCAAAGCGGTATTATTGTGCAGGAACTAGAGGACAATTGGGATTACTACCATATGTACGACTACCGTGAAACTGCTGAAGAGCTTAAGAAATTTGAGCCTCTCATCCAGGCCTAAGATGTCACTGGAGCTAGCAACAATCAGTGAGTTTTATCACGGCTCGCCCGAGGAAGTGACCTTTCCAGATGTGTATCATAACCGCACCAATAGAGATTTTGGGAGAGGCTTTTACCTGTTTGCACACAGAGAGATGATGCTTACGAGTGGGCGCAGCACAAAAGAAGAGCTATCAGAAGCGAGGATGCCTTTGTCAATCGTTACCTAATTGCTGACGTCACAGGACTCGACCATTTTTACTTTGATAGAGAATCTGAAGATGATCTCATGAAGTGGATTGACTTTGTTGCCTATAACAGGGATTACCGAGAATACGTGCCAGAGAGTCCTTTGGGAAACAAAGCTTATGATTTAATCATCGGACCTGTTGCAAATGGGAATTTAGCTCAGTCTTTCCAGTTGCTTCTTTCTGGTGCTATTCCTGGAGCCACGTGGGAGGAGAGAAAGAAGCGATTTCTTGTCCTCCTGGAATACGATAGGCTGAGCAACCAGTACTGCCTTAAAACTAAGATTGCTGAGCGTAGATTGAAGTTCCTTGGAGCCGAAAAATGTCACTATTAGAGATTGACCAGAAGAAAACTGATGCCGTATTGGATAAAGTCCTTGGCTGGATTGTCTGCCGATGGTCTGCCGAATACAATGTATCTCTTGGACGGTCGATCAAGGAGATTTATTCCTCAAGGCTCTTTGAGGAATTGATGGACTACGATAACGCCCTTTTCCTCACTGACCCACTTGAGCTCTATAGGATGTTTCAAGGAGAGCTGAAAAAGTAGGGCCTTCGCTTTCAGGTAAATCTGGCAAGGGTCATATTGTTAGTGACGAGCAATGGTTACTGTCAGACTGTAGTCCGTCATTGCGGCCTCCGAGCCGCAATCTAACCAAAATGCGTCTCAGATTGCGGGTCAAACCCGCAATGACGAATTGGGTCCGATCAGTAACGAGCAATGGCTGGGGAGTGCGGTAAGGGCGTCGTCCATTTGACTTATTTCTAAGGAAAGTGCTAAGGTGGCATAGGTCAGATTGATGAAAGGTTAATTGTGATGGACGCTCATCGCGCATACGAATATCGATACTATTGCCTCACCGCTTATTATTGTGGTGAGGAGTATTGAGTTTGGCTGCAGCGCTTGAAGTGCTTACAATCATCTAGTTTTGACATAGTTTGGTGATATGAGTCGCAGCCAGTGGTTGCGGCTTTATTAGTTTGGGAGGAAGACATGTTTATCGTATTAAAGAACAACCCCGATCCAGTGCAGCTGGAGAGCCTCAAGAGTTGGCTTACCAGCAAGGACATTCAAATACATACCAGTGAGGGCACCACCACCACGGTATTAGGACTGGTGGGAGACACCTCAACCATCGACATAGACATCATTGCCGCACTTGGCATTGTTGAGGACGTCAAGCGTATTCAAGAGCCCTTTAAGAATGCCAACCGCAAGTTTCACCCAGATGATACGGTCATCAAGGTGGGCAACACCCAGATTGGCGGTGGCAATCTCACTATCATGGCTGGCCCCTGCTCGGTAGAGACAGAAGAGCAAATGGTCACCGTTGCCAAGGCGGTCAAGGCAAGCGGGGCAACCATGTTGCGCGGTGGAGCTTTTAAGCCCAGAAGCTCACCTTATGCCTTTCAAGGGCTTGGTAAAGAGGGCCTCAGGCTGCTCTCGCTGGCAAAAAAGGAAACGGGATTGCCTGTCATCAGCGAAATCATGGAAGTATCACAGCTTCCCCTCTTTGATGATGTGGATATTTTTCAAGTGGGCGCTCGCAATATGCAAAACTTCAATCTGCTCAGTGTGCTGGGCAAACAAGATAAGCCCGTGCTCATTAAGAGAGGGCTTTCTTCCACCTATGAGGAACTGCTCATGAGCGCAGAATATGTTATGGCCTCTGGCAACGCGCAAGTCATTCTCTGTGAGCGCGGTATCAGAACCTTTGAAACCTACACGCGTAACATCCTTGATATCGGTGCCATTCCGGCGCTCAAGAAGCTCTCCCACCTGCCGGTGATTATCGACCCAAGTCATGCAACCGGTAAGTGGGATCTGGTGCCCTCTACTGCCATGGCGGCAGTAGCCGCTGGCGCAGATGGTCTGCTTATCGAGGTGCACAACGACCCAGAAAAGGCACTGTGCGACGGCCCGCAGTCGCTTAAGGTAGACACCTTTGACGAGCTGGCACAAAAGCTCCTGGCCGTGCATGGGTTTATGCAAGAGTTAGAAGAGGGTAGCTCATGAAGATTGGCATAGTTGGGCTGGGAGTTTTAGGTGGCTCTCTGGCAAAGGTCACTAAAACGCGCACCTCGCATACGGTGTATGGCATTGATACCAGCGAAGAAACCATGATGCTTGCGCGCATGTGTGGAGCCATTGATGAGCCGCTCACTCAAGAAAACAGAGGCAGTTGCGATCTTATCTTTCTGGCGGTACGCCCGCATATTGCCATCAAATGGATGCAAGAGCATGCAAAGGAGATAGCGGCTCACACCATAGTGGTAGATCTTTGTGGTGTCAAACGTACGATTTGCCAGCAGCTTCAACCGCTTGCAGAAGAGCACGGCTTTACCTTTGTGGGAGGGCATCCCATGGCTGGCAAGGAGCGCGGTGGCTTTGTCAACTCAATGGACAATCTCTTTGACGCAGCCTCTATGATTCTCACGCCCGCTGGTAATGTTGACATCAACGCGCTGGAAGACCTCAAGAATTTCTTCCTTGACATTGGCTTTGCCCACCTGACCTTTACGACTCCCGAAGAGCACGACCGCATCATAGCCTACACCTCGCAGCTGGCGCACATCACCTCCAGTGCCTATGTGCGATCGCCAGAGGCATTGCGCAGGAGAGGCTTTTCGGCAGGTAGCTTTAGGGACATGACCCGTGTGGCTCGTTTGGATGAAGAAATGTGGGCGGAGCTTTTTAGCGAGAATGCAGACTATCTCGTAGATCAACTCGATATACTCATTAACAACCTGGGCGAGTTTAAAACGGCGCTTGAGTCCAGTGATACAGAAAAGATGCGCGCACTACTCAAAGAGGGGCGCGAGATAAAAGCACAAGTGGGAGAGAGTTAAGATGAGAACCATTCCTGTGGCAGTAGGCGAGGGTTACAAAGTACTCATTGGCTCCGGCTTGCTGGAGCAAGCTGGGGAGCTATTGATTCAGCAGTCAATCGAGCCCTGTAAGACGGCAATAGTAACCGACTGCACCGTAGGTTCGCTTTATGCAGCCACGGTTAAAAAAAGCCTGGCAGAGGCGGGTTTTGCCACCAGTCTCTTTGCCTTTGCCGATGGAGAACAATCCAAGACCATGCAGACGCTCTCGGACACACTGGAGTTCTTGGCTTCTCGCCAGCTCACCAGGACAGACTGTGTCATAGCTTTGGGCGGCGGTGTAGTGGGAGACCTTGCTGGCTTTGCTGCTGCCTGTTACATGCGCGGCATTCGCTATGTGCAGATGCCTACTAACTTACTTGCTGCAATCGATTCCTCAGTGGGAGGCAAGACCGGGCTTGACCTTTCTGCTGGCAAGAATCTGGCTGGCATCTTTTGGCAGCCTTCTGCCGTACTGTGCGATACAAATTGCTTTACTACGCTACCTACAGCAGTCTTATTAGACGGGCTTGCAGAGGTTATCAAGACAGCCATCCTTGGCAACCCCAAGCTTTTTTCTCTTATCGAAAACGGGCCGAGCCAAGATAGCATTGAGGATATCATTGCCCAGTGCGTCACCTATAAGGCAGGCATTGTAGAAGAAGACGAGCGCGAAAAAGGCGTGCGCAAGTCGCTCAACCTGGGTCACACCGTTGGTCATGCCATAGAGGCGTGCAGCAACTATACGATTACTCATGGTCACGCGGTGGCCACTGGCACGGCAATAGTTACGCGCGCGGCCGCTGCAAGGGGCATTTGTGATGCGGATGACGCCCGCCGCATTCTGGAGCTTCTGGCCAGACTGGGCTTTACCACCCATGCTGAGTTTACTACCCCAGAGTTGGTACAGGCAATTTTGCACGACAAAAAACGCGCGGGCGATCGCATCACCTTGGTATTTCCCGAGAAGATAGGATCGTTTATGTTCTACAAGACGACCCTGGACGACCTGGAAGATCTTATAGACGACGGGAGAGGCGAGGCTCCGTGAAGCTCACCATAACTCCTGCCCCTTTGGCTGGCTGCATTGAGGCAATTGCCTCAAAGTCAGATGCACATCGCCATCTCATTTGCGCTGCCTTTGCAGATGCCCCTACCGAGCTCGTGCTTGCTACCAGTTCAGAAGACATTGACACTACAGTCGGCTGCCTTGGCGCCTTGGGTGCTGAGATTGTGCGTCAA
>WQXH01000074.1 GCA_009784945.1 Coriobacteriia bacterium
CCCGTCCCCACTGTCCGTCGCGACTTTTTACACAGAGTACTAGTCATCGTATATATGGCCATTGATGGCTATGGTGGCTATACGCCAGGGAACCTTCTTCTCGCTCTTAAGGTAGGCCGCCTGTGCCATGCTCACTATGCCTCCGCAGCAAGGCACCTCCATACGAGCTATCGTGATGCTCTTGATATCGTTGAGCCTGAAGGCCTCGGTGAGTCTTTCGGTATAGTCTACCCCGTCGAGCTTTGGACAGCCAATGATGGTAATGTGGTCTTTCATTAAACGCTCATGAAACTCTGCTGAGGCAAAGGCGCAGCAGTCGGCCGCTATGAGCAGCTTGGCACCATTAAAGAAGGGAGCCGTGGGAGGGATGAGTTTGATTTGAATTGGCCATTGAGCCAGCTGACTGCCCTTTATGTGACCGTTGCCACCAGCATGAGCATTGTCGCCTCTGGGGGCGTTGCTGTCTGTATGAGCCTGGCTACAGGGAGCATCCTCCAAAGATTCAAAGAGTTCCACACACTTCTTGTGTGCCTTGACCTCTCTGCCTGCCTTTTTTGCGTAGACAGTGTTGCCACTTAACGCTGAAAGCTCCCGATCCTCAAAACTGATTGCCTTGGTTGGACAAGCGGGCAAACAATTGCCCAGTCCGTCACAAAAGTCGTCGCGTAAAAGACGTGCCTTGCCATCAACGATGCCTATGGCTTTTTCATGACACGCCTCAGTGCACGTTCCACAGCCTACACACTTTTCTTCGTCAATTTTGATGACTCTTCTCAGCACCATTATTATTTAGCATCCTATACCCATACCTGCCCTATCCCTTCTGGATAGGCAGAACTTTAGTGAGCTTCAATGTACCACAGCTCAGCATAAAACAGCTTCTTTTTCTTGATAAGAAGAGAATTATTTCTTTATGGCTGCGACCCATTTTTTGACTGACATCCCGGCATAGCTGAGTGTTTATGCTGTCTCAGTGCCCAAAAACTACCGTTTGACCATTCATTGATACCATTTACTGCCTGGTTCTTTTAGCCTTAAGTCATCTGGCACAATAAGGTCTTCATAAAGTGACCTTTTGTGGATGGGCAGAGAGGAAGGCTTAATGGACACAATCGATCTATCGGCCAGTCGAGCTAAAAACAGACAGGCCATCGAGGCAGTGGCAAAAGAAGCAAGGGTTGATCTTAAGGATTGTTATCAGTGCGGCAAGTGCAGCGCTGGCTGCCCGGTTTCGCATGCCATGGATCTTATGCCGCGTGAGCTTATCAGGCTCATGCAGCTAAACTCGTGGGAGGAGGTGCTTGAGGCAAAGACCCCTTGGCTTTGCGCAAGCTGCGTGACCTGCGTTACGCGCTGCCCTCAAGACGTGGATCTTCCCTCGCTCATGGAGGAAGTAAGGCGCGCATCAAAGGCTGCGGGCAAACGCCCCATCAAAGAGCCCGACATTTTTGATGACCTTTTCATCAAAGGCATCTACCAAAATGGGCGCTCCAATGAGCTCTACTTGATGATGAAGTACAACCTCACCAGTGGGCACCCCATGCAAGACGCGCTTAATGCCCCCCACTTGCTACTAAAGGGCATGGTGGGCTTTAAGGTGCACAAGGTAAAGGATCGAGAAGATGTGCGTCGCATCATAGACAAGTGTTTAGGAGGTGAGGGCTCATGACCATGGAGTTTGCCTATTATCCAGGCTGCGCGTCTTGCGCAACAGGTCTTGCCTACGATATGTCCACTCGGTACATTGCGCGCACCATTGGGCTAAAGCTCAGGGTGATTCCCGACTGGAACTGCTGCGGTGCCTCTGCGGCTCACCTCGTCAATCGTGACCTCAGCCTTGCGCTTCCTGCGCGCAGCCTTGCACTGAGCGAAAAGAGGCTGCCAGGTCTTGATGTGGTAGCGAGTTGTGCAGCCTGCTTTGGGCGCCTCAAAACCACGCGGCATTTTGCACGTGAGAGCAATGAGAACCGTGCTCACCTGGAATCTCTCATCGATCGTGAATACCGCGCAGAGGCCAACGTGTTTAGCCTTTTGCAAATAATCGCTGAGAATGACGACATCAAAGAGGCCATACAGGCGCGCATGACCAAGGTCTTAAGCGGGCTCAAGATAGCCTGCTACTACGGTTGTATGCTGGTGCGCCCCACTGAGGTCGTAGAGTTTGATGATGAAGAAAACCCACAAAGCATGGACGATATCTTGCGTCTCGTAGGAGCGGAGCCCGTAGACTGGGCCTTTAAATCTTACTGCTGCGGCGCGTCTTTGCAAGTAACCGAGCCCTCGGCAGGTAAGACCATGGTGGAAAAGATACTGCACAATGCCCAAATCAATGGTGCAGAGGCTATAGCTACGGCTTGCCCGCTCTGTCAACTCAACGTGGACATGCGCCAAAAAGAGGTTAATTGGCTTACCGGCTCCAGCTATGACTTGCCAGTATATTACTTTACTGAGCTCATTGCCCTTTGCCTGGGCGCTACGCCCAAGGAGATTGGTCTGGATAAGCACTATAACCCGGCGGTTACCTGTGCAAGTAGCAAACTTAAGGATCCGAGAGTAGCGGCGGCTGAGGCGGCGGCTGAGGCTGAGGCGGCTGCAGCGGCGGCCAAACCTAAGCCCAGACCCAAGCCCAAGACTGAGGACACGACTTCAGCAGCAGCAGCCGAGCCTCAACCAGAAGTTGTAACAACAACTGAGCCTGTGGCAGCAACACCTGTGGCAGCCGAGCCTCAGCCAGAGGTTGATGTGGCAGCCGAGCCTGTGGCAGTAACACCTGTGGCAGCCGAACCTCAACCAGAAGTTGTAACAACAACTGAGCCTGTGGCAGCCGAGCCTCAACCCGCAAACGATGACAAGGTGGTGGCTCCATGAGTAGAATAGGTGTGTTTATTTGTCACTGTGGTACCAATATCGCAGGCACTGTTAACGTTTCTGAGGTGGCCGAGGCGGCCAAGTCGTTGCCCCATGTGGTGCATGTCGAAGAAAACAAGTATGCCTGCTCAGACCCTGGTCAAAATGCTATCAAACAGGCTATCGAGGAGCACAATCTCGACCGCATTGTCATTGGGTCATGCTCGCCGCGCATGCATGAGGAGACCTTTCGCAAGATGCTCTCAGAAACCTCGGTCAATCCTTACATGCTTGAGATTGCCAACATCAGAGAGCAATGCTCCTGGGTACACAAAGAGAAGGAAGTTGGCACCGAAAAGTCCATAGACCTGGTGCGTATGTCGGCGGCTAAGGTCGACCGCAACGTGCCGCTCTACTCGGGCGAGATTCCCATAACCAAGCGAGCCCTCGTCATTGGCGGCGGCATTGCCGGTATTCAAGCAGCGCTTGATATTGCCGACGCCGGCTTTCCCGTAACCCTTGTAGAAAAAGAGCCTTCTATAGGCGGCAAGATGGTCATGCTCGACAAGACCTTTCCTACCATGGACTGCTCGGCCTGTATCTGCGCTCCTAAGATGAATGAGGCAGGTGCGCACCCCAACATCGAAATCATGAATTTGAGCGAGGTAGAAGACGCAACCGGCTACATAGGTAATTTTTCTGTCACCATCCGTCAAAAGGCTAAGTATATCGACTACGACAAATGCAACGGCTGCGGACTCTGCGAGCAAAAATGCCCCAGCAAGGTGGTGAGCGAGTTTGAACGAGGATTGGCGCAGCGCCGAGCCGTCTATAAGCCGTTTCCGCAGGCGGTGCCGAGCAAGCCCATCATCGATGCGGCCAACTGTCGCAAGATTAATGAAGACCGCTGCGGCGTGTGCCACAAGCTATGCGGCGCAGATGCTATTAACTACGAAGATAAAGATGAGCTCATCACACAGGAGTACGGCGCTGTAATCATTGCAACCGGCTATGAGTTAATCGACTGGACCAAGCTCTATGGCGAGTATGGCGCAGGTGCCTATCCTGACGTCATCGACGGGCTCACCTTTGAGCGCCTCATCAATGCATCGGGGCCCACGGAAGGAAAGATTGTTCGCCCCTCAGACGGCAAGGAGCCTAAATCCTGCGTCATGATTAAATGTGTGGGCTCACGCGATCCACACAAGGGCAAGGCGTACTGCTCTCGTGCGTGCTGTATGTATGGAGCCAAGCATGCCCATCAATTTCTCGAAAAAATTGAGGATGGCGAGTGCTACGTCTTTTATATGGATGTGCGCGCAGCTGGCAAGGGCTACGATGAGTTTTACATGAACACTCTTGAAGACGGTGCCGTGTATGTACGTGGACGCATTTCTCATATATACCCTGAAGGCAGTCAGTACGTGTGCGTAGGAGAAGATACCCTCTCAAAGAAGCTTGTCACCGTTAGCGCAGACATGGTGGTGCTCGACACGGCCATGGTGGCTCAAGAGTCTGCCGATACTATTGGTAGACTCTTTGGTGTAACGCGCAACCTTGACGGATGGCTCACCGAGGCTCACCCCAAACTGCGCCCTGTTGAGACCAACACGGCCGGTGTCTACCTGGCAGGAGCCGCCCAGGGGCCTAAGGATATCCCCGACTCGGTGGCTCAAGCATCTGCTGCTGCGGCCAAGGTCATTGGTATGTTTTGCAAAGACTCTCTTGAGTCTAACCCCATGATTTGTACCGTCAACGAGATCAACTGTCGCGGATGTGGCGACTGCGTGGATGTATGCCCCTATGGAGCTATTTCTACCCAAAGCGTGGATCGTCGCGAGAACTCCGTGTGGGTCACGCGTACGCTTGCATTCATCAATGCGGGTCTGTGTCAGGGCTGTGGTGCCTGCACCGCAAGCTGTAAGGCAAGCGCACTTGACCTTTTAGGCTTTACCAACGAACAAATACTGCAGGAGGTTGATGCCCTATGTCTGTAGATTCAACAGTTCAAGACCCTAAACAAGACACTGCCACAGCTGAAGACGCAAAGTGGAAACCAAAAATCCTTGCGTTTACCTGCAACTGGTGCACCTATGCCGGTGCCGACCTGGCTGGTCTCAACCGTATGAAGTACCCCGCGGATGTGCGGCTGTTACGTGTGCCTTGTTCGGGGCGCGTCAATCCGCAGTTTGTACTGCACGCCTTTCTAAAAGGCTGCGACGGTGTGTTGGTTTGCGGCTGTCATCCGGGTGACTGCCACTACGCAACCGGCAACTACTTTACCCGTAGACGCATGCTGCTTTACCGTCGCTTCCTGGAATACTTTGGAATTGAGCCAGAGCGCTTCATGGTTAAGTGGATATCGGGCTCTGAGGCGGGCAAGTTTCGCGACACCGTTATCGAGGCAAGCGAGGCTGTTAACAAGCTTGGACCAAACTACAAGTACCGAGAGGAGGGACGCTAATGGCGAGCACACAAGATATACAGAGTGCTATACGCGCGCGCGCTGGCAAGCTCCTACAAAAAGAAGTCATCTCGTGCTTCATTGGCTGGGAGGCGGGACGCTTTGAAGGTCAGAGCTCTCCCCTTGTTGTACGTAGCGCTGCAGATGCCCAAAAGCTCATCTACAACGACTACTGCGTGCAGCTTCTTGCCAAGTATCTCTTAACCGAAAATTGCTCTGAGGGCAAGGTGGGTGTAGCCGTGAGAGGCTGCGAGTCGCGCGGCATCAATTTGGCACTTAAAGACGGGCAGCTCCAGCGCGAAAACCTCCACCTTGTTGGCATAGCCTGCCAGGGAGTCAAGGACTTTAGCACCAAGGAGGAGCTTAAAAAGTGCCAGGAGTGCACGCACCGAAACCCAATTATCTATGATGATCTCATTGGTTCGGAAGTTACAGACGGCCCGCGCGTTGAGGACACCTTTGCAGAGGTTATTGAGCTCGAGGCCTTGAGCCACGACGAGCGCTATGAGTACTGGTCTGCTGTCTTTACCCGCTGTATCCGCTGCAAGGCCTGCCGCGACGTATGCCCCGGCTGTACCTGCAATGAGTGCTTTACCGACCAGGCAGCCATGGGCTGGCAAGGCAAGCAAAGCTCTCTGGCCGAAAATGCCAATTACGGCATTACGCGCATGTTTCACTCGGGAGAGCGCTGTATCGAGTGCGGCGAGTGCGAGCGGGTTTGCCCTGCTAGACTGCCCCTCATGCAAATTAACCGCAAGGTCTTAAAAGATGCTTACGACATCTTTGGCGAGTACGTTGTTGGCATAGATGACTGCACACCCAACCCTCTTGACACATACTTGCTCGAAGATGTCGAAGAATTCATGTAGGAGGTGAATCCATGATACTCAAAAAAGAAAAACTGAGCGACCTACTGGCGGCACTTGCCAGCAAGGCGCAGGTGTATGTTCCCACGCTCGCAGATGAGCAAACCCGCTTTGCGCTTTATGAAGCAGGCGCCAGCGTAGATCTTGGCTTTACCAAGACCGTTTTTTCGCCCAAGGAATTGCTGTTTCCACAAACAGAAACTTTGTATAGCTACTCACAGCTTGGCGAGGATGTGAGCATTGTTCCAGCCACCTGTGATACCAACCAGGTGATCTTTGGCATTCGTTCGTGCGA
>WQXH01000075.1 GCA_009784945.1 Coriobacteriia bacterium
GGCGGTGGCGGTGGAGATGATGCCGAGGACACTACTACTCCACTTGAAGGTATCAGCAATGCTCTTTCTCAGTTGGTTGAGGGCGATGTAACTGGTAAGGTAGGCACAGAGTATGCAACCAAGTGGTTTACCTTTACGGTTAACACCATGAATACAGCTTCGGAATTTGCTGGGCATGAGGCAAAAGAGGGCAACACCTTGGTCGTAGCAAATATCACTATCACCAACACTTTTGGTGAGCCTCAGCCATTTGGAACCTTTGATTGGATAGTGGATGACGACACTCTCGAGCATCGCATCCATCCTATGGCGCCCCTCAATTCCAGCATGATGCCTGAAGACTACACGCTCAACGATGGACAGTCGGTAACCTACGATGTAGTGGTAGAGTATCCAGCTGATTTGGCAAACCCCCACTTCATGTACATTGAGATGGATGAAAACGAAAGGGTCTTTACCACCTTTAAGATTCCTATTAGATAAACGTTTTGTGGTATCTTTAGAGTCTCTCTCAAGAGTGTTGAGAGGGACTCTTTTGCGTACAGAGAGGTTTATGTAACGGTTAGGAGAAGATATGCCCAGTTTGCCAGATCTTATTCTTGCGCTTGATCAAGGTACCACCACCTCTCGCGCTCTTATTGTTAATCATCAAGCAGAGGTGCTTGCCGTGGGGCAAAACAGCTTTAGTCAGCACTATCCTCATCCAGGCTGGGTGGAACATGATGCCCTGGAAATACTCTCAAGCCAACTGGCTTCGATAACTGAGGCAGTGGTTGGAGGAGGTATAGACGCTGATCGGATACGAAGCATTGGGATTACCAATCAAAGAGAGACCACTGTTATCTGGAACCGCACTACAGGTGCTCCTGTGGCTCCTGCCATCGTTTGGCAGTGCCGCCGAACGGCAGAGATGATTGATGCACTGACTCGCGATCCTGCCATTTTTGAGAGAATCTGTCAGGCAACGGGTCTGATTCCCGATGCTTATTTTTCTGCTTCTAAAATCAAGTGGCTACTCGACAATCTGCCGGGCGTACGTGAGCAAGCAAGGCGCGGAGAGCTGGCCTTTGGCACGATAGACAGCTGGCTCATCTGGCAACTTACGGGTGGGGCCACGCACGCCACCGACTATACCAACGCCAGCAGAACCATGCTCTTTAATATTCACGAGGGCTGCTGGGACGACTGGTTGCTTGATCTCTTTGATGTACCCAAAGAGCTCTTGCCCGAAGTGCGCCCTTCTTCTGCTTATTATGGGCTCACACAGCATGATTCTGTTCCTGCAGGCATTCCCATTTGCGGCGTAGCGGGAGACCAACAGGCAGCTCTCTTTGGACAAACGTGTTTTATGGCCGGTGAGGCCAAAAACACCTATGGCACGGGCTGCTTCATGTTGGTGCATACAGGCACCCATGCAGCGCTTTCTAAAAATCAGCTGCTCACCACCATTGCTGCCTCTGCCCCTGGCTCTACCCAACTTGAGTACGCCCTCGAGGGCAGCGTGTTTGTTTCTGGCGCCCTGATACAGTGGCTGCGCGATGAGCTGGGCTTGGTAGAAACGGCCGCAGAAACTGAGATTTTGGCAAAGCAGGTTGCGAGCACCGGCGGCGTATATGTTGTTCCCGCCTTTGCCGGCCTGGGAGCACCTTACTGGGACATGGAGGCTCGTGGTGCTATCTTGGGGCTCACTCGAGGAACTACCAAACAACATATTGCTCGGGCAGCTCTTGAAGCCATGGCCTTTCAGCTTGCAGATCTTGTTGAGGCGGTGCAGGCAGACACTTTACTGACTCTCGAACAGCTTAAGGTAGACGGCGGTGCAGCCGCCAACAACTTCTTGTTGCAATTCCAAAGTGACATCCTGGGCGCAGAAATCACACGCCCGATCAATGGCGAAGCCACCGCCCTGGGAGCTGCCTTTCTGGCAGGATTATTCTCTGAGTTTTGGCAAAGCACAGATGAGCTCCGGGCGCTCGTGTCCAATAAGGAGCACAAGACCTTTGTTTCCAACATGACTGCTGAAGCCCGTGCCCAACACCTCAAAGGCTGGCACCAAGCCATAGAGCGCGTGCTCTGTAAGGAAGCTTGCAAGGAGGCTCTCAACGAGCAGCCTTGAGGGTATAATCTTAGCGTAACCATCTTTTGAAAGGGGACTGCTTATGTCTGCCATTAATGCCTGGTATAGAACGTTTCAATTTGTGTTTAACCTTGGAGCGCGGGTGTTACCCTGGCGCAAGGCGGTTCCCCTCAAGGGAGCTGGAACAGTCAATGAGATTCCTGGCGTTCTTGCTAAGGAAAAGGTGACCAAGGCAATGGTGGTAACTGACCCTGGTTTGATGGCTGCAGGTGTGGCACCCCGTGTCCTTGCTGTGCTTGAAGATAACAACATGCCCTTTGCGCTTTTTAGCGAGGTACAGCCCAACCCTACTACCGACACTGTAGATGCAATCTTTGAGCTCTACACCTCCAGTGGTTGCGATGGCTTTGTTGCCATTGGCGGAGGGTCTTCCATGGATGCTGCCAAGGCTGCTGCTGCCAGGGTCAAACGCCCCCACAAGTCGGTGCAGCAGCTTAAGGGCCTCTTTCAAGTGCATGGACGCATAGCTCCCTTTATTGCCGTGCCTACTACTGCTGGAACCGGCTCAGAAACCACCATCGCTGCGCTGATAACCGACTCCGCCACGCATCATAAGTACAGCATCATGGATCTGGCGCTTATTCCTCACTATGCCATCCTTGATCCCGAGCTCACCTTGGGTCTGCCGCCGCATATCACCTCTACTACTGGCATGGACGCGCTAACCCATGCCATTGAAGCCTACCTGTGCTGCACCTACAATACGGCGGAAAGCAAACAGTTTGCGCTCGATGCAGCGGCTTTGATAGCTCAAAGCCTCGAGAAGGTCTACGATGATGGCAGCAATATCGAAGCGCGTGGAGAGATGCTTGACGCTGCCTACAAGGCGGGCTTTGCCTTTACCCGCGCCGGAGTGGGCAATGTTCACGCTATAGCCCATACCCTTGGAGGGCTTTACAATACACCTCACGGCCTGGCCAATGCGGTCATCTTGCCTATCGTGTTAGAAGACTATGGCCAAAAAGCGCACGCAAAACTGGCAACCATGGCTCGGGTCTCAGGCATTGCTCATGACACTATGCCAGACGATGAGGCTGCCAGCGCTTTTATTCAGCATATACGCAAGCTCAACGAGCGCATGCAAATACCCGCTGGCTTTGACTTCATCAAAGAGGAAGACATTGAGCAGATGATTACCTGGGCGCTTAAAGAGACCAATCCGCTTTATCCGGTGCCCATCATCTACGACAGAGAGCGATGCCGCAAGGTTATAGAAAAAATTCGCTTATAGGTTTCTCACAGCGCTGAGGTCAGACTGTGAGCCCGTCCCGCTGGCAGCCCGTCCCGCTGGCAGGCAGAGTATAGACTGGTGCTACAGCATGCCTTCGTGCTCCAGTATCGTAGTGCCATGATCTTTTACGTAGGATAAAAAGTCTTTTGGCTCAAGAGGCTTTGAGAAGAAGTAGCCTTGGAAATAGCGGCAGCCTAAAGCGGTAAGCGTCTTGGCCTGCTCGGCGGTCTCTACTCCCTCTACGATAACGGTAAGATTAATCTGTCGTGCCAGCTCAACGACCGACCTTACGATTTCTTGCTGCTGAACATTGGTGTCCACTTGATCGATAAGCGATATGTCGATCTTTACCACACTTGCTCCAAAGTCACTTATATAGGTGAGCGAGCTGTAGCCCATGCCCATGTCGTCTATGGAAAGACGCACGCCCAAAGCGCGCAAACGTTTGAACATCTGCAGCATGTTCTTGCTGGCTCCAACCGCTACGTGCTCGGTTATCTCCAGATCTATCTGAGCGGGGTTGATGCCAAGACGCTTGAGCTCTTGCTCTAAAAAGCCTGGAAACTCATCATCAACAAAAATATGATGCGGATTGAGATTGATAGAGAGCACCAGACATGCCAGGTCGTCCTCCTGCCAGCGAGCAAACTCCTCTAACGCCTCTGTAGTTATCCACCTTCCAAAGGCCGTGGTGAGCTCCGCCTCATCCGTCAGCTCAATAAGTATGTTAGGTGGTATGGGCCCGTACACAGGATGCGTCCAGCGCAGCAGTGCTTCTGCTCCCGCAACCCTTCCCTTGTCATCAGTCTTTGGTTGATACACCATGAAGAAGGGGCTGTTTTTACCATCAAAGGTCATGTTGATCTCGGTGATGAACTGGTTGGCCATGGCTCCTATGTCGTCGTTGCGATTGGAGAGAGAGGCCTGCTCATTATCAGCAGCACTAGAGGCTTCTATCTTAAAGCGCTCAAACAACTTGAGCTGATAGCTCTCTCTGCCTTTTTTAGTAGCTATCACAAAGGGTGCATAAATCAAGAATGCCAGCCCAATACAAACTACCTGTAGCACAGAGCCAGCAAGAGAGCCTGTTGCCAGGTATCCAGAAAGAAGCACCGGTGTTGTCCACTCAACAAAGGTGACAGCCGGCGGAACAATCCCCAGGAAAAGAGCCCCGTAGGCAACCGTAGCCGCTACAAGGGGAGCCAAAATAAAGGGAATGAGCATGAAGGGGTTAAAGACGATGGGAATGCCAAAGAGCAGGGTCTCATTGATGTTAAATGCAACGGGAAATATCGAGATGCGCCCCAGGCGCTTGCCTCTTCCAGCAGAGCCAAAAACTAAAATCGCAATGAGCAGGGCCATCGTTGTGCCCGTTCCTCCCATCTCGATAAAAACGTTGTAAAACTCCCAATTGGTAAACAATGTGGTGGAGCTTGGTGCCTCAGCTGCTGCCAGTTGCATGGCGTTAGTAGCAGTGGCATTAGTAGCAGCAGCAGGCTCAATATGCTCCATAAAAGTTTGCATCGTGAATGATCCGTGTGCTCCAAAGAACCACATAATCTGCATTATGAGCACGGTAATCAGAACAAAGGGGAGGCGTCCGTCATTGACCAAAGAGCTAAGCAGCCCCTCAATATAGCTTTGAAGACCAGTGGCAGTATAGAGCCAATCAAAGAATATCCTGAGAGCAATAAAGCAGAGCAAGGTAAAGAGAATGGGCACTATGGCGTGTATGGCACCACGCACCAGGGAGTAGCTACCTACGATGCGCCGACTAAACCAAGGCGTTTTTTGCCAAAGCTGGGCAAAGAGGATAAAGAGTTTGGTAGAAACCACGGCAACAAAAAGCCCAAAGAAAACACCCATTTGTCCCGGATTAGAAAAATGCGCTTCTGGTGGCTGCCCAAAGGCAGTAGCCTTAAAACTCTCGTAATCCCAGACCATCAAGACCACATAGCATGCAAACGCCGTAAACAGAGGGTAAAACAGGCTTATCTCTCGACGGCGCAGAGTGTCGCTGTGAGCTGCGAGCGCATATGATACCGAGAGTAGTGCTGCCAAGCCAATAATGTGCTCGGTAGAAAATATAATCTTGCTTGTGACGATTTCCCAGTACCCAGAAGTGAGGTTATTGAGGTATTCGTGCATGGCAGGCATAGGAAGGCTGCTGATAGCCAGGCATATCGACCCAATAAGTACAAAGGGTATTAGGCTGATGAGCCCCTCGGTTATAGCCTGAATAGTCTTGTTTTGACCCACGCGCAAAGACAAATTACCCAGGCTCGCAAGGTGTGCAAAGGCTCCCTTATTATCAGAACTTGGTGACGTCATGCTACTCCTCGCACAAAGTAGGACGGCTTCTTGTCATTTTCATCGTAGGCGGCGCTCACAGTTTAGAGAGCAGAGGGTTTACCGTTATTATGAAAGTGATTATACTACGTGCGCCACTGGGAGGTACAGGGGGGCAGTCTCTCTTGGGGGGACAGTCTCTCTTGTGGGGCAGTCTCTCTTGTGGGGCAGTCTCTCTCCGGGGGAAGCTTCTCTCTGCGGGGGAGCTTCTCTCTGCCGCTTTGTGGTGTCCCCTTTCCTTTTTCCTAATTTCCTGACCAGTCCATCGCTGCTGCCTGTAGTTGCCATCCGTTTTGATTCTGGTATCCTACTAAACTTAGAGTATTGCGGAGAGATGGCTGAGCGGCTGAAAGCGGCGGTCTCGAAAACCGTTTGTCCGGCAACCCCGGGCACGGGGGTTCAAATCCCCCTCTCTCCGCCAGTATATGCCTGTTACCGCTACGCGGTGACAGGCATATACTGTTTGGAGGGGGATTTGAACCCCGAGAGGGGCGAGGGCGTTAAGCGGGGTGCCAGTGGCACGCCGCAGCCCGAGCTCGCGAGCTTGCGGAGCAAGTGAGCA
>WQXH01000076.1 GCA_009784945.1 Coriobacteriia bacterium
CTCAGCAGGCTATCCATCACAGTTTCCTTCCCTTAATTACTTGCCTGAGGTTCTTCTTGTAGGTTTCGGCTATCGTAAACCCGCTATCAACAAAGAGTCTTTTCAATCGCGTATGACTAAACAGCTTGTTATCGCCTGCCTTTAACAAAGGTATTACTATCCAGTCGCTAAGCTGCTTTATGATAAAGGGAAGCCATGGCTCAGCCACAATCAAAACGCCATTCTTTACCAGCACTCTTTGGGCTTCCAAGAAGAAGGCATTTGGGTTGTTCAAGTGATGGAGCGCACAGCAAATGACCAGTACATCAAAACTGCTGTCGCCGTAAGGCAGCTCCTGACCATTTGAAACCTCAAAACTAATGCCTGTGTATCGCTGCTTGCACACCTCGATCATCTTGGGAGAAATGTCAACACCAAATGCTTCAATATCGATCTTGCGACTAATCTCATTAATCAGCCTACCGTTGCCACAGCCAACATCAAGCACCTTGTTGCCATCGGAGGCCTGACACATTTGGAGCACTATTGGCTCAAAGCTGGCCGTGAACCTCCCGTCAGATGAAGTATCGTATGAGTCGGCAATGCTGTCATATTTTCTTTTTGAGAACTCTTCATTTTTGTTCACAATGCCTCCGATGGATTGACGCTACACGATATGCGAAAACCGCTCTATGGCAGACGAAAGCTTTTTGATGGTCTTATCTTATCTTACACCACTTCTCCAAACAGTACGTAGACAAAAGGATCGCCCTCTTCTGCTTCTTCGGGCAGGTAACTACCAGTGGTAACACTACCTGCATCAAAGTCAATGGAAAATAGAGGGGGTAGCTGGACTTTCATTTTTTTGACAACAAGTCGGTAGGTCTGAGTTATTGATGTGCCGTCGTCGTAATAGATCTGGACTTTCAGAGTCTGCCCTTCCAGCGAGGCCATCAAGTCAGTTGAATTAAAAGTAGTCATGCGTTCATGCATAGAGAAGAAATCGCGTTCATCCAGAGTAAAATAATCATCCTCATAGCCAGAGTCCCAAATCATATCCTCAGCAGATACGTATAGACCAAAAGCTAGGTCGTTTAAGTCAAAAGTCCCTCCAGCTAAGGCCGTCTCAATAGTAGGATTAGAGCCAAGAAGACGGTTTCCAGAGATATGCCCAAAGGAAGGATACTCACTACCTGCTGATGGCATACTAATAGACGATGACATTTCTACAAAGCTGCCACCCAGCTTTTTTCTTAGAGATTTATAAGCGCCTCTGTGGTCTGAGCTATTGCTATTGATAGGACCAGTGCCCAGGCTTCCATACATCACCACGGCATTACAATAGATTTGAGCTGCGCTGCACTCAAACTCTACTCGAGTAACACCTTCTCCCTCGATTCTAAACAGACAATCAGTGAATGACCCTGACGTGTTACTGGCAAATGAGTCATTGTCGCCGATTGTGTCGGCAAAGCTACTGTCTATTGATTGCCCACCCATGGATCCAAAAACGATGAGCTCATCAAACTCTGTAGATTCAAAATCTGGTGTTACTGCATATGCGCTAATTATAAAAGGAGAGCTTGCCGGCACATGGTCTTTAGTAGAATCCAAAGAGTTACTAGCACCGCCTGGGTTAATGAGCAAAGAAGGAACTATCACGGCGAGCAGTAAAACCGCGGCAGCGCTCAGCAATGCAAAACAAGTCCTTTTATTACGATGCGCTTTATCTTGAGGATTCCCCAGTGCACACTGTTCATTCTTTACTTCAAGCTCATGCAGTTTCTCAGTCCAATCCAATGATTGTTCTGTTGAAATCATACGAATTTTGTTGATCGCTCGACTCTTCAGATAGGCAGGAGGCCAAACCTGCTCCATCTTGTCTTTATAGGTATTCTTTTGATCCATTTCCAGCACCTCCTAATAGTGTTTTCAGCTGTTTTCTTGCTCTCTCTAAGCGCGTTCGCACAGTAGAAGCGTTTGTGTCTAGCATCTGTGCAATATCTTCGCTGGTATACCCCTCGTAGTAGTACAGGTGAACCGCTACGCGCATGTCCTCTGGCAGCTTGCCCATTGCCTCAGCCAGCTCCTGCATGACTTCGAGCGAAGGAGTGTTGGCTTCATAGTCACAAGCCTCCATTTCTTCTGCTGTGGTAACTCTGCGGTGCCACCCTAATCGCGAAAGATCATGACAACAGTTGATGGCAACGCGCAGCAGCCATGCTTTTAGATGCTCATCATCCTTAAACGGTGTGGTGTCCTTTAGCAGCCTGATGAATACCTCTTGGTAAACATCTTCTGCATCCGCACTTGAAGCTGTATGCGCAAACGCAAGCTGAAAAACTGTACGCCCCCAGTTGTCCATCGCCTGCACAAGGAATTCTTCGCTACGAAAACTACTACAGTTGATTGTGCTCACAAATACTCCTTTCTACCAATAACACGTATGAGAGGTGCAATCTGTCTCACATTAATTCCTGAGTAGGTCAAGGAGCGGTTTTTTGACCGCAGGCTCAGACAAGAATGCCGCCCGTACCCTGTCCTGTCTTTGAAGGTGTATGCTAGCGAAACACTTACGCATTGAGCCGCTGGCGCTTTTCAGAGTAAAAGGTCGCGTAGCTCTCTATGCTTGGTAGTAAATTTGGCGTTCTTAATTTGAATTCTTCTTTTCATTTTTGTCGCGAGCTGCCTGGCAACCTTGTCAAACTCTTCTGCTCGATACAGTTGCTTATCTGTGACCGTAACTACCTCTATGCCGCTCAGAGCCAGCTCTCCTCTTCTGATTGAGTCGTTAGCGATGCTCTTAGCATCTGAGTGATGCAGCGCGCTGTCATACTCTGCAGCTAAACCAAACTCACGCCAAAACAAATCGCATTTGTAATAGTGCTTATTAGAGCTTCTTTTCATGATTGCTTTGGGGTCTACAACTCTATTCATTGACGGCAGAGGAAAGCCGTATCCGCCAAGCCTAAATGGCAACACCAGAAGAATAGCCAGCGCACTCTCCATGGGTGAGCCAGAGTCGTCAACAATATACTCCAACGCTCTACTTGCCCGCTTGACACCATGCTTGCCTGACATCCTCTCAACAAAGGCTGTCAGCCTCTTTTTAGTGGTGAGAGGCTTGAGGTTATACTTGGTATTACTGAATGCACTTGGTACGTCATTACCGAGCATCCTCTTTGGGGTGGAATAAGAGCCACACAGCTCATATCCCAGCCTGATGAGGTCGACTAGCGTTAGCTGACTAGCCATCTGAAAGAAGCAGAGCTCAGCTGAGGCAACAAGGAATCCATCATTTGTGTTAACCAAGCACCTGTCTGGCATGATTTCCGTAAAGACATGAGTCTTAAACACTTGAGATGATCGTCTGAATTTCATTGAGCTTACCGTTACTTCCACTGGCATTGACACGCCTAAAAGCTCCCCTTTAAGCAAGGCAGAGGCTCTCGGCGAATTTCCTGGAGCCTTTCTTGCACGCTGGCTGCTGGCAGGTGCTTCTCTATGCCTATCGCAAGCATGCCAGTATTGCAAAGCTGAAGTATGGGTAATAAGGACTTCCATGCAAAAAGTATAGCAGAAATGTGCCATAATTGCGATTGTGCACGACTTACAGGCTCAACAATAGACCTTATCCACTTAAAATGCCCGATATTTGAGCAACAGGGTTTCACTTTCGTGCACAAACGTGATTTTGGCTCAATTCTTACTATATTCTTGCGGAGCTATGGTTGCTCGATGCCCGCTTTCAGGGTAGCATCGTGTGCGCAAGTCCTTTCACCCTTACGCAAACTGGTCGACCAGCTGTTAGCTGGCCGACCAGTTTGCGTAAGGGTGAACTCACAGGACTTATTATGCATACTTGCTAAACCGCAGGCAGCCGTAGTTTTTTGCGCAAGAGGATAGTCCCAGTCTTTTCCCAGCACCTCTCTAAACCTGAGGACAAATTGGGGACGTTTCTCAGTATGTTCCACGGGTCGTCCCCAAGAGTTCCGATGATGTAACATCAACTGTAGTCATGGTTTTCTCGCAGAATTAACATATTGACATCCTTCGATATGAGGGGTAGGATGCATACATCGACAATCTTCGATGTATGGAGGATGGCATGTTGCAAGCTCAATTGTTACAGAGGAAAACCACCAAAGTCTTCAAGGCTTTTTGTGATGATACGCGTCTCGAGATCCTAGAGCTTTTACAGAGTGGAGAAAAGTGCGCCTGCGTTCTTCTAGCTGAGCTGGAGGTAGGGCAGTCGACGCTTTCGCATCACATGAAGATTCTCGTAGAAAGCGGAATCGTGCATGCCAGAAGAGACGGAAAGTGGACACATTATTCCCTTGACCAAGCGGGCTCTGAGGATGCAACTCAGTTGCTCAAGAGTTTAACCACCATTAAGACGGCGGCTGACAAAAAATATGAAGAAGGGTGTTGCTAATGAGTAAAACCAGTTGCTGCTCGGCGCAAAGCATCGACTGCTGTGATGCTTTGGGTGGCAGCAAAACAATCCAAGCCTGCGACCAAGCTCCCAATGCAGCTTGCAATCCAAGTCCTAACGAAGCCTGTTGCACAAGCTCTAGTACAGCTTTCGACCCAAGACCCAGCGTAAGCTGTTGTCCAGAACCAGAAAACACAAGTTGCTTCCCAGAGCCAGAGAGCTCAACGGAACCCATCCAAGCTGTCTCAACAACCCTGACCTTCAAGGATTACCTTGCTGCTACCAAGATGCGATGGGGCATTGGGCGTATGAGCGCTGCCATCGATCCAGGTCTGTATGCAGTAGGTAGCCCATACACAAACTCTCCAGTACTGGTAAGCGCCAATTATCGTCTTACCTTTGACACTCTCAGGAAGAATCTTGCTGGCTTGGACTGCTGGATTCTCATTTTGGATACTAAGGGCATTAACGTGTGGTGCGCAGCAGGAAAGGGCACCTTTGGTACCGAGGAGCTCATTTATCGTATTGAGGAAGTGGGGCTTGCGGGAGTTGTTCAACACAGAAAACTTATTTTGCCTCAGCTTGGCGCCCCTGGTGTGGATTCGCATGAAGTAGCTCGTCGCTCTGGCTTTTCTGTTAAGTTTGGCCCCGTGCGTGCTGCAGACATCAAACAATATATTACAGACAGCTATAAAGTAACGCCCACAATGCGAACTGTCAAATTTACGACGCGAGACCGCCTGGTTCTCACACCAATGGAATTCATTCCAGCCGCAAGGTACTCTCTGGCTGTTTTGGGTGTCCTCTTTCTCTTGAACCTCGTTGCCGTTAGGCCGTTTGGCGCCCTAGATCTAGTTCTCTATCTCGGTGCAATCCTAGTGGGAGCCGTCATTACGCCCGTGCTTCTTCCTATCATCCCTGGTAGAGCATTTTCCTGGAAGGGCTGGCTGCTGGGACTGATTTGGACAGCCTGCGCTCTTTGGTTCTTTGGGTGGCTTGCTCCTCAAAGCTGGCTGCTTGCAGCAGGCTACCTTTTGCTGCTACCTGCTCTCTCGGCATTTCTAGCCATGAACTTTACTGGCGCTAGTACCTACACCTCACCTACTGGCGTGCTGAGGGAAATGAGGATTGCACTACCACTCATCTTGGTGTCGTCTAGCGGCGGCGCGATACTTTTGCTCATTAAGACCTTTATGGGATAGCAGAAAGGGGCTGCCTGATGCTCACGTATCTGAAAAATGTAACATCCCTCTCGCTCTTAGCTGAGAAGTGCTCTGGCTGTAGAACTTGTGCGAGTGTGTGCCCGCATGGCGTTTTTGCCTTCGACCTTAAGAAGGCACGAGTAGCTCAAAAGGATCTTTGTATGGAGTGCGGAGCTTGTGCGCTTAACTGCCCAGAAGGAGCTCTAGAGGTCAATGCAGGCGTAGGCTGTGCAGCAGCAATAATCACTGGTTGGTTCACCGGCACAGAGCCAAGCTGCGGAGACAGCGGCGGCGGGTGCTGCTAGTACACTGCGTCAGCTAAAATACAGCTTTCTGGCTGGTCTTTTCTCCGTTATGCTGCGTAAGGGTTATGTGGCATTACCGCAAGTAGTGCCACATAACCCCGCCTTGCCTAACGAAGAAA
>WQXH01000077.1 GCA_009784945.1 Coriobacteriia bacterium
AAGGCGCAAGCTTTACCACCAGGGCTAATGCCTTTACACGCGCCGGCTACACCTTCTCTGGTTGGAACACGGCTGCTGACGGAGGTGGCTCTGCTTATGCTGCCAACACGAGCATTGTCAACAGCTTTTCCGCAAATACCACGCTCTATGCTCAGTGGACTGCCAGCACCAACACAGCTTACAAGGTAGAACACTACAAGGTAAGCTCTACAGGCAAGGTAACGCTTGCTGCTACCCAAAACCTTAAAGGTACTACGGCAGCCAAGGTAACAGCACAAGCCAGAAGCTTTACGGGCTTTACCCAAGGCACCAAACATCGCCTGAGAGTAGCTACTGGCACTATCAGCGCAAATGGCACCTTGACACTTAAGCTCTACTACAAGGTTAACTCCTACACCATAACCTACGCTCCTAATGGTGCTACAGGCACTAGTGTCAAGCAAACTGTCTATTATGGAGAAAGCTTTAAGGTAAGAGCAGCTTCTACTTTCAAGCGCCCGGGATACACCTTTAGCAGCTGGAACACCCAAGCCAAGGGAGGTGGCACTACATTTTAGCGCTGGCGCTACAAGGACTTACAATACCGCAGGCAACACTACACTCAGAGCCCAGTGGAAGCAAACAGGTACTTTAGCGCTCAGCTATCAAACCCACGTACAAACCATCGGCTGGCAAAAGAAGGTAAGCCTCAATACCAACGGAAAGAGCTTAAAAGACGTCAAAGGCCCCATGAGTGGTACTTCAGGTAGAGCACTGAGACTCGAAGCTATTACCATAGAGCTCACCGGAGACTTAAAGAAGCACTATGACATCTACTACCGCGTACACGCACAAAAAGTAGGCTGGATGGGATGGGCAAAAAATGGTGAGCAGGCAGGCACTGCTGGGCATGCCTATAGACTTGAAGGTATACAGATACTGCTTGTGCCTAAAGCAGGTGGAAAAGCGCCGGGTAATCTCTATAAGGGTATTACCACGCCTGCTGGAACGCCAAAGTTTATTAGGAAGTAAGCTGATAAGAGCAAAGAGCTGAGAGCTTGGAACTTGGAGCTCGGAGCTTAGAAGCCAGTGGAGGCAACATGATGTCTCCACTGGCTTTGTACTTCACAAACCTGGTGCCCCTATTTCTCTCTAGCCGTCCTCAGGAGTGAAGATGATAAAAAAGCAAAGCTTATAATAGAATGTAATAGGACATAATAGGATATAATAGAAAGCAATAAGATAGCAGAGAATCTCATTGACACCCTTCCAAACAGCGGGCGGCAAATGATAAATCACCGAGAGATGAGCAGCGATGAGGAACGAACAATCCTTTCTGCCAGCATTTGGCAACAAACCTAAGTACATCATTGGGCGCGGCGGTGTAACCTCGGAGTTTGTCAACAGCCTTGCCCTGCCAGTGGGGCATCGCAACCGCGCAACCATTCTCATTGGGCAAAGAGGAACTGGAAAAACCACCCTTCTCCTGAATTTTGAAGAGATTGCCGAGCAGGCGGATATCGTATGTGCGCGAGTGGCTGCAAGCGATGAGATGCTAGACGAAATCATTCAGGCCATTCAATTAAACGGTGCCAAGTATGTTCCTTCGTCTAAAGCAAAAGTTAAAGGGATCTCAGTTGGGGTTTTGGGTTTTTCATTTGGCCTTACCTTTAGCGAGGAGGCAAAGACACAGCTCGGGTTTAGGATGAAGCTCAGCTTGCTCTGTGATGAATTAGAAAAGCATGACAAAGGTGTGCTCATACTTGTTGACGAGGTGCAGACAAGTACGGCTGCTATGCGCACTCTTGCAACTACCTATCAGCACCTTGTTGGAGAGGGCAAAAACATATCAGTGGTAATGGCGGGGCTGCCCAGTTCTATCTCTACGGTGCTCAACGATGACATTTTAACGTTCTTAAATAGGGCCAATAAAGTATTTCTAGAGCCGCTGCCCTACGGAGAGATTAGTGCTGCCTATGCCAATGAATTTGCAAGGCAGGGCAAGACAGTTGCGCCAGAAGTACTCAAAGAGGTGGCCAAAGCAACCAGAGGTTACCCCTACCTGTTTCAACTTGTAGGATACTACATTCTCAAATACTCGCAAAGCAGTAATGCTATTACTGAAGAGACGGTAAAACTGGCCACTCATACCTCAAGAGAGGAAATGGTCAGCAGTATATTTAACGCTGCCCTGGCACCACTATCACAACGCGACAAAGATTTTTTAAAAGCAATGTCAAAAGATATCGAGTTTTCCAGGGTGTCGGATATAAGGCAACGTATGAAAGTGAGCCAAGCCTATGTCCAAATGTATCGCTCTCGTCTCATTGAGGCTGGTGTTGTTTCCCCTGCTGGACGAGGATTGATAGCCATTACCATTCCGTATCTTGGGGAGTATCTGCGCGGAGATTTCTGATAATCAGAGGACAGAGAAATGGAAGGCGTAATAGACGATACAGTGGAGATTGCTCGGTTATCTAGCAATGGGCAGATTACTTTACCAGTGGCGATAAGGCGCAGGCTTGGTCTGAAAACTGGTGATAAAGTCCCATCCTTATCTCTGCCCTATTAAATCCGCTCGGCCACTCATCGCAGGTGTTCATGACCAGACCCCAATCCTTGGCCCACTTTCATAGTTAGTTCCAACCATAATTAACAGCTTTTGCCTGGCCTTTATTGGAGTGCTGGCTAACCTTCCAGATTCCTTTGCGTATCAAGAACGTTCCCATCTCCGGGGGAATACAATAACTCTGTGGTGCCGGTGGGCATCCACCAAGAGAGCTGTGCGGACGAATGCCATTATAGTACCTCACCCAGCGTTTTGTGAGCACTCGAACTTCAGCATGCCGGTCTGTGCAACATTTGTAGTCACCATGTGATACAATCATAAGAACGGCTGCAATGGCAATGAAACGGAGCAAAGACAATGAACAGTACACAGGTTATCCCATCCCGAGATTTGCGCAACAACTATGCATCGGTTCTCAAAGGGCTGGAAGAACATAATAGGTTTGTTATTACCACCAGAGGCCGCGGTCAAGCCGTGCTTATCAATTACGATGATTATAAAGACTATGAAAACTACCTTGCAGACCGCCGCATCTGGCAAGCTCTAAGGGAGGCAGAACTGTATGCCGCCAGCCCTGATGCCGAATGGCTCGAGCACGATGAGCTCTGGTCGCTCTTTGGGGAGCAGGCTCTTGAAATATAGGCTACGCTATCTCAAGCTGGCTCAATCCGATTTACAGGAGATAGCTGACTTTAACCGGCGATTCTCAGAGAAATATCAAACTGAGATACTGTCAAAGATCGAGCAGGCGTGCAGCGGTCTTAAGGATAGTCCGGAAAACCTGCCGGATTACCGCCTGGCTCCATCCTTCAAACGCCTGATAGTAAACGACTATCTTGTCTTCTTTAAAGTTGATGGCACAACTCATGTTGTTTCGATATATCGGATTTTACACGCCAAACGAGATACGCTGACACTCCTTAAGGATGACATTTGAGGATTCGGTGGACACTTGCACCAGACACGACATCCCCTTCTACTTGACAGGAAGCTTTTGGATACACTCAACTCACTGAAAACCAAAGAGAAGCTGGCTCGTTCTCTTTCAGGAGAAACGACAGAGCTGCTGCCGTTCTTGCCCTACATGCTTCAGGATTTCTAGATTCACCTCCATTTGCCGAAGCTGGAAGACTTCTTGCCTCTGGATACTAATAAATTGAATATAATGCAAAGTAGATTTGATGCTTACCAAAAAGCAGGCTTTCAGCGGAATATGAATGACAGATAAAGAATATAAACATGGTGGCCTCAAGGAAACTATCAGCAATACAATAGCGCTACCGCGCGAATTATCTGGGATCATAGTCTCAAACCAGGCGTGCATAGTGAGTTGTGTATAATACGGGGTAGATTATGTGAGAAGAAGCGACACTATTGAATTAGGGGTTCAAAAACAGCTATTTTTGCAACTATCAAAAGGATAGGGTTTGATAGTAAATGGGCCATAACAACATAATAGGAGAAAGGACTCCCCATGAGTCAAAAACAAAGGACCTCAGTGGTCGGCAGAGCAGTGCGCCTGGCATTGGCGCTGCTCTTAGCAATCACCCTCTTTCCTGCTACAAGCCTCAACGCATTTGCTGATGAGCTTGATACTGTCGAGATAGAGGCAGTAGGGCAAGAGCTGGGCGCAGAAACTGATGAGCTTGAAGCTGAGGCTTCGCAATCAGCAATAACCATCGAGCCCTCTTTGCCCGAGGCTCTGGCAAGTGTTGATGACGAGCCTGTAGACATTGAGCAGTCTGCACAAGAAGTGCCAGCACCACATACCCTCGAAGCAATGGGCGTCACAGTTAACAACATCGACATTGTACCCCTATCAACGAGCGCTGAGATTGTGATTGAGGCGAGGGAGTCTGGGCAAGTAACCATAGCAAACAAATGGACAACCGACATCATCGTAACCCAAGATGGACTACCTGGACTACCAGTTAATTCTGGTTCGTTAACCACCCTACCTGTCACACAAGGCGACAGAATCTCAGTGACGGAGGAGAATCCAGATGCTACTTTTAGACAGTGGCGGGACTGGATTTACCCCTTTGTGTCTGGAGTGGAGTGTGCAATTGTCTCAATGCCAGCAATGTCATCCTTTACTGTCAACTCTGCGGGCACTATTGCTGGAAACAACTTCTTTAAAAATTTTAACTCCAGTGGCCCCCTCATAAGTAACGGTTACGGCTCTCTGACATCCCTGCCAGCAGGATCATTTGACACATCAAACATCACAACAACGGGAAACTCTTTCTTTAATAGCTTCAATATGAGCGGCTCCCTCACCTCCCTACCTGCAGGATCATTTAACACATCAAACATCACAACAACGGGAGACTATTTCTTTCAGAACTTCAATGCGTGGGGCTCCCTCACCTCCCTGCCAGCAGGATCGTTCGGCACCTCAAGAATTACTACTACAGAAAATAATTTTTTTACACGCTTCAACAATAGTGGTCGTCTCACCTCCCTTCCGACAGGATCATTTAACACATCAAACATCACAACAACGGGAAACGCTTTCTTTAATGACTTCAATGCAAGCGGCTCCCTCACCTCCCTACCTGCAGGATCATTTAACACATCAAACATCACAACAACGGGAAACGCTTTCTTTAATGGCTTCAATGCAAGCGGCTCCCTCACCTCCCTCCCGACAGGATCATTTAACACATCAAACATCACAACAACGGGAAACGCTTTCTTTTGGAGCTTCAACAATAGAGGTCGTCTCACTTCCCTCCCGACAGGATCATTTAACACCTCAGGCATTACAACAGGTGAATTTGGGTTCTTCCGTAGCTTCAACTATGGGGGCTCCCTCACCTCCCTGCCAGCAGGATCATTTGACACCTCAGGCATTACAACAGCTGGAGAAGACTTCTTCTTCGTATTCAACTATGGGGGCTCCCTCACCTCCCTGCCAGCATCTTTCAGGCTGCCGCAGTCATTGAGCTCGGTGGGAGCACAATATTGCGGTTCCATGTTCGCTGACTCAGCTCTCACCAAGGGCAACCAATCCATCCCCCTCTACTTTGCAGTAGCCTCCTCTGAAACCTTCTCAGGTACAAACATTGCCCCAGTAAACCCTGGAGCAGGAGTAACAGTATGGGTTAACGGCGGCGGCACAATTCCAAACCGCAATGTCACCTTTAACCTTAATGGGGGTAGTGCAAGCTGGGGAACTGGTAATCGCACCATCTCTGTTCAACAAGGTGCACTCATTCCTGCTCAAACAGCAACGCGCACGGGTTATACCCTTGCAGGCTGGAATGAAGGCACTACCCGCTGGAACTTTGCGTCTCACACCGTGCCTGCAAGAAACATCACCTTGGTAGCCCAGTGGAAGCCCAACACCAACACCGCCTACAAAGTAGAACACTACAAGGTAAGCTCTACAGGCAAGGTAACGCTTGCTGCTACCCAAAACCTCAAAGGCACTACGGCAGCCAAGGTAACA
>WQXH01000078.1 GCA_009784945.1 Coriobacteriia bacterium
AACCGCAGCAAGCCCAACCGCAGCCGATCAAGTTCCAGTCAACAAAGCCGCCGCCGACCCTCAGTAATTCTTAACAATCAAAACAAGGACAGGAGCAGCCCATGAAAATCATGCTTGCAGACGATGAACCCAGCATGCAAAAGCTCGTCAAACATATCATCGAAGATGGGGGCTATGATTTTTGCTTGGCTCACGACGGAACCGAGGCTCTCAATATCATTAAGGACGAGAGGCCCGACTTGTTGCTGCTTGATGTCATGATGCCTAAGACAGACGGTTTTCAAGTATGCTCTTTGCTACGCGAGAGAGGCGTGAGGATTCCAATCATCTTTATTTCTGCCAAAGGTGACATAGTCGACAAGAGTGTAGGCTTTAATGCAGGCGGTGATGACTACCTCGTCAAGCCTTTTTGTCCAGAGGAGCTGCTCATGCGCATCAAGGCACATCTTCGCCAATTTGAGCGAGCTTCCGAAGCCTCATTGACGATAAGCGAAGGTAGAATCGAAATTGACATTGCCCGTCGCAGAGTATTGCGTGATGGGCAGCTTGTGTCATTTACGCTTAAAGAGTTTGATATCTTGGTATGCCTTGCCAAAAGAAGGAATGAAATTGTCACACGTGAGCAATTAGTCAAAGAAGTTTGGGGAGATGAGTTTGTTGGTGAGACCTCAAGCGTGGCAGTATTCATCCGTAAAATACGCGAGAAGATCGAAGACGACCCCTCCAATCCACGGCTACTCAAAACAATGCGAAACGTTGGTTTCATCTTTGGGCTGGACAGCTAGCCAGAAGACAGCACGTGGTCTTTGGCAGAATCACCTTAGATAAAAAACTTTTAAGAAAACTTTTAGACGCGGGTAATACAATTTGACCTCTCAGCTTGATATGCTTTGCCTGAAGGAATCTAGCAAATTGAGAGGGTTGAGGACACCCTCCAAAAAGAAGCACTCGAATCAAAAGGAGGTAACATGAGTAAAACTCTTAGTCAGACGCGCTCCGAAATTTCACGGCGTAAATTCTTGAAATGGAGCGCAGTAGTCGGAGGAACTGCCGCCTTGTCGGGAGGCCTCGTAGGCTGTGGTCTCCAAGAAACAGGAGGTGGTCAGGCTGCGCCAGGCGAGAGCGTGTGGAAAACTGCAGCATGCATGAACAACTGCTCATGCGGCTGGTCGCGCTGTTTGCTCAAGGCTGAGGTAGTTGATGGTGTTCCCGTAAGGCTCATCACCGACAGTGCCACAGAAGACACAATCGAAAACCCCCAAAGACGAGCCTGCGCACGAGGTCGAGCCCAAATCAGCAATATCCTGTCGGCAGACCGTATCAAGTATCCAATGAAAAGAAAGAACTGGGAGCCCGGTGGCGGCGATAAGTCACTTCGAGGAATAGACGAGTGGGAGCGCATCTCCTGGGATGAAGCGCTCGACATCGTTGCATCCGAGATGGAAAAAGCGATGGCAGAAAATGGTACTCGTGGTATCTTGAGTGCCGCTTACTCAGATATTGGCTCAACCTATTTTGACCAATTTGTCTGCTTGCTCAACGAGCTCGGCGGCTCCTTCCATCATGATTGGGGCACCGTGTCCTTTGGAAGCTGGTTCTTGCCGGAGCTTCTCATGACAGGAGAATTCTTCTCTGGTCCTTGCTACATGGCACTGTTTGAGTCGGATCTACACTTTATGTTTGGTAATAACTGGATGGCCAACAAAGGTGGAAACAACGCTTATCAGCTACTTCAAGCCAAAAAAGCAAGCGGCGCCAAGGTCATCATCATCGATCCGTGGCTCAATCAAACAGCCGAGGGCATTGCTGATGAGTGGGTGCCCATACGTCCAGGAACCGACACGCCCTTTGTATTGGGTATGGCTTATCATATGATTAAAAATGATTTGCATAATCAAGAGTTCTTAGATAAGTATTGTGTTGGTTTTGATGCCGATCATATGCCCGAAGGCATGCCAGAAGAGGGCAACTTCAAGGACTATGTTCTCGGAACCTATGATGACACGCCCAAGACCCCCGAATGGGCTGCCCTTATCTGCGGCGTTCCTGCAGACAAAATCAAAAGTCTCACTGAGGAAGTCGCAGCAGCCAAAAAGGTCAATTTCTTTGCCGGTCAGTCAACCACAAAGATCCCCGCAGGAGAGATGTTTGCGCAGGCCTTTTACACGCTGGCTCTCATGCATGGAGATATTGGATCGCCCGGTAATTACATGTCCTATGCAGGCATCATCTCTAATAATGTTGCCGCTGGCAATATGACTAACGCCAAGGGGCTCAATCCTACCAACCCACTCAAACCACCTTCTCTCATTACTTCTCCTGATCCAACCAAGTGGGCAGACGACTGGGAGGCATGGGATCAGCTTGAGTATTCAGAAACTTGGCAGACTGTTCTTGACGGCGAGTACGGCAGAGACATGTGGCCAGGCGGCAAAAAGCCTGTTGATATCAAGATGATTTATACGGGCGGATACCAAAACTCCCTCAATTCTGTGCCCAATGCCAATGCAGCAATCGAGCTTTGGAGAACTGTAGACTTTGTTCTTGGCATCAACCCCTTCTTCTGTGCGTCGGTTCGTTATGCAGATCTGGTGCTACCGGTTCAGACCTGGTGGGAGAAGTACGAGGTGCTCTGGAGCGCTGGAGCCGACGTCGTCTACTGGGCAGACAAAGTCATCGAGCCGTTATTTGAGGCAAGCACCGAATGGGATATCGCCATGGCCGTTGCAGAACGTCTGGGCGTAGACCCCGCAAAGGTTGAAACGATGACGCAAACCGAACGCACCTATGCCTCGCTGCAAGGTGCAACCTATCGAGACAATACCGGAACACCGGTGCCGCTCATTACCATAACGCAAGAAGATATTGACGCTTTTGGAATAAGCAACGTGGAGGTGTCAGATGATGATTCAGAGAGAGGCGCCTTTGAGGGCGGAGGAGTCGTAAGTGGTGCTCAAGGAGCTTTGTCGGTCGAGCCACAAACAGGACTCTTTACCATCGAAGAGTTTAAAGAGAGAGGCTTCTATGCCGCCGAGCGTGCCCGCGGTGATGTTTTGACCACTATTCCTTATTCGGCTTTTTATAATGACCCAGAAGGATCCCCCTTAGCCACCAGTACTGGGAAGTTCGAGATCTTCTGCGCATCTCTTGCCTACATTGTTAACTCCTATGGCTTTTCTACCATCGCCCCCATTGGCATGTGGCAGTCCGACCCTGAGCAGGGTCAAGGTGCGCAAACAGAAGAGTACCCCCTGCTGCTTTGGACTCCCCACTCCCTGCGCCGTGCTCACACGGTCAATGATTCGGTTACCTCGCTCCGCGAAGCCTTTCCACAGGAATGCTTCATGAGCACCGTTGACGCCGAAGCGCGCGGAATCAAGAATGGCGACATTGTCTTGATGAGCAGCCCACACGGTCAGGTTCTGCGACCGGCAAAGGTCATGCCTACGGTCATACCTGGCTCTGTTGCTTTGCAAGATGGAGCATGGACAAACATTGATGAGGCCACTGGAATCGATATTGGCGGCAACCCCAATATAATCCAGGCTCCCAAGGCCTCTGGCCAAGGATCACAGTCGTGGACTGGCACTATCTGCCAGGTTGAGAAATATAATGGCAATATTGTTTTGGAGCCGGATAAGCATCGTGCCCTTATCTTGCCCAAGGGAATAGAATAGGAAGGGGTTGAGATGTCTCAATATGGTTTTTATTTTGATTCCGACATATGCACTGGCTGCAAGTCATGCCAGGTAGCATGCAAGGAAACCTTTGGTCTACCTGTCGATACCCTTTGGCGCCATGTTCTTAATTATCAAGGAGGTTCTTGGACCCTTGATGAGAGCACGGGCATCTATGAATCCAAGGGCGTATTTGGTTACTTTGTCTCAATGGCTTGCAATCATTGCGCCGCTCCGGCTTGTGTTGCTTCCTGTCCTGTTGCAGCAATCGAAAAGGATGGAGACACGGGAATCGTTTTGATCAACGAAGAAATCTGCATTGGTTGTGTATCCTGCCTCACTGCGTGTCCTTATGATGCGCCGAGCGCCGAAGAGGCCAAGGGCATCTTTACCAAGTGCGATATGTGCTACGACCTGGTAACGGCTGGAGATATACCTCTTTGTGTTTCGGGCTGCAACATGAGAGCACTGGATTTTGGGGAGCTCTCAGATCTTCAAGCCAAATACGGCAATGGTGATGTAGAAATTGAGCCCTTGCCAGCAGACTCAACGGGTCCATCGCTGGTGCTCAATCCTCACCGCAACGCTCAAAAGACTGGAGAAGGAACCGGCGTGCTTGTCAATTTGCCGGAAGAACTATAATCGAGTTTTACCGTTATTGGAGCAGGCGCAAGCGTGAGCCGCGCCTGCTCCAGGTAATATGTTCCACAAGTTCCATAAGTTCCATTAACAATCAGGAGGAGAGCATGCAGGATGGCAATAGGATTGTGTTCCTCGAAGACATTGCACTGCTATTGGCAGTCTTGGGTGTACTGATCTACGAAGAGCCCTCTTCAGAGCGCCTGGAGATTTTACTGGAAGAAGGGTTCTTTACTGACACTCCCTTTTCTGCAGAGCAATATACTGGCGATGCGCCGGAGATGAGCGAGGGGCTCGATCTTTTGAATGAGTGGTCAAAACAAGCGGCTGCAGCTGGACTGGAGGCAACAGTCTCTGACCTTGCCAGCGAGTGGGCCAGGCTGCTTGTTGGCATCGGTACTCCTGTAGCTCCGCCCTGGGCTTCGTTTTATCTAGAGCGAGATTCCCTTCTGTTTAGTAAATCAACATTGGAAGTTCGAGAATGGTACGCTCGCTATGGGCTTGAGCTTGAGCGCAAACACCGCGAGCCCGACGACCACCTCGGTCTCATGCTTCAGTTTCTTTCGATGTTGGTTTCCAGAGAATGCGATGCACTCAAGGCAGAAGACACAGCCTCGGCTACAGAATTGATGCGCGAGCAGGAAACATTCTTAAACGAGTTCATCAGCCCCTGGATATCTCTTTGGCAGCAACGTGTAGCCAGTGATGAGAGAAGCACGTTTTATCGGGGGCTCTCATTGCTTATTGGCGGCATGCTCTCTTTGTTAGCTTCAAGGTTTAGGGCTCAAGACGATGCTCTCTTGGAATAGAGCAGTAACCGTCTCTGAAAGAGAAATGAGTACACAATGAGCTTATTGATTACTCTTACAGCAACAGTGCTGTTGGTGTATGCATTATCAATGCCCATACAAAAGCTGCCCATGGCCTTCTATCTTTTTTGTGTGCTTTTAGTTATTGCGGGAGTGCACTTAATCCAAAACCCAGATCCCAGCCCGGTTCTGCGCATGTTTGCCACAATAATGCAAAAAGGCTACATTGCGCTTTCTCTCTTCTCGGTTGTGATGCTGGCGGGAGCCTTGCCAAAGGTGTCGATAGTGCGCCGCAAGCTCATACCTATCAGAGCCGAGCTTTCAATAATGGCCAGTGTGCTCATTTGCTCGCATATGATTACGTATCTTGTAAACTATTCCATGATGCTGTCAAGTTTCATGAACCTCAAGCCCAGTGTCATTTTTTCATTAATCATTTCGATTATCCTTCTGTTGCTGTTGATCGTCTTGGCAGTCACTTCTTTTAAAGCTATCAGAAACAGGATGAACCCAACCACTTGGAAAAAGCTTCAGCGTCTTTCTTACTTGTTTTACGCACTGGTCTATTGCCATTTGTTTGGGTATCTTCTGGTTCCGGTGCTTCAAGCTTCGGTAGAATCGATAATCCATCTTGTTATCTATACCTGTATCTTTGGTGGGTACACAGCGCTCCGAATAAGAAAAGCTCTTGCGGATTGCGCAGCTGCTTCCACAACAAAAACCTCAGCAGAAACCTCAGCAGAAGCCTAGTGGTCTGTTACAACTAAAAAGCAGCTTTCTGGCTGGCCTTTTCTCCGTTATGCTGCGTAAGGGTCATGTGGCATTACCGCAAGTAGTGCCACATGACCCCGCCTTGCCTAACGAAGAAA
>WQXH01000079.1 GCA_009784945.1 Coriobacteriia bacterium
GTTCTCAGCTGGAAAATAACCAAGGCTTCGATCAACGTTTGCCGCTAAGTCAGGATGAGTAAAGTCAATACCCGAATCTAGCACACCTACTTTAACGGAGTTGCTGCCGGTAGTAAGATCCCAAGCCTCTGGTGCCTGGATTTTTTTCATGCCCCAAAGGTCATCGAAGAACGGGTCATTGGGAACTACACACGGGTATGATATATAGTTTGGCTCTGCATAAGCTACACTGGGGTTTTGCTTTAGGATCTCTATGGCGTCAAGTACGCTTTCTTTAGTGTCGAGGGCTAGCTCAACGAGGTACACTGTTCTTGATGGCTCTGAGGAGCTTTGAGGTTTTGCGCTCTCAGGAAGTGCTTCTCTTACTGACTGATAGATATCTTCTATGCCGGTTACATTGAGCTCGGGAAACAATGACCCTGCACTCTGTGGGCTCAGCATACCTTGTGAGCTTTGAGGTGATACAAATCCAGAGTTCATTCCAACGAGCACTTCTCCTGGAGCAAAGTCATTTTTGTAGTTTTCTGGATTATAGATATTTGCAAGCTGAGCTGCTGTAAGCTCTGATGTCTGAACTGACTGTATTGATAGCTGTGAGTTTTCTTCAATGAGCAAATCTCTGTCTATTGATTCATGAGTGACAGATAATCCATCACTGGCTTCACTTAAGTTCTCTTGTTCTTTAAGCTCTGTGTTAGCTATGGCGTCATCACTAAAACCATTGTCATAATCCACTATCTCTATAGGCATAAGCGGGTTTGGTATAAGTGGAGCTGGTTCTATGATTTCTAAAGCATCAGGTGTGCTGCCAGCTACGTTTGGCACCTCCTCAGATATGCTGTCATTTGCATAAAGTGGCACCATGCCAACAACTAAGACGGTGGTGAGTGTTAGTGCTAATACTTTTAAACTAAAGCTTTTGAATGATTTCATTTTTCCTCCACTATGTTCTCTATTTTTTGCCCCTGCCCATCTAAACCTTACAGGCTTGGAGCTTTTTGCCTATCAATTATTTGAAGTTTGAAGTGATGTGAGCTTCTTATGACACAAGACAGCTGCTTTGCAAATCCTTTGCAAAGCGCACTCTTTGGATGAGTGTCTCGCTCTCATTAGTATTTAGAAATGTTTGCCTAAAACAAAAAACCTTGTTGTTACAACCCGTACTGCAACTCATACCCAAATCCCTTCAAAGTACTACCTCGTCGTTCAAAACACTGTCCCCGCTAACGCGTCCCCAAGTGATCCCCAGATTGCCATGCTCATAGAAGAGCACCCCTGGCTGCCAGGCTCTGCGCCATGGCTTTACCCCTTAACCGCCAATCACGGCTTTTGTTCTATAAAATGCTAGCAGAAAGTGATGTTAGTGCAAGTGCATGGCCAAGGAAAAGGTACCAGTATTCGGGTTGACTGGTCATACTCAATGTCATTGCGAGCGTAGCGAAGCAATCCAGACTGTTGAGCGTTGACTGGATTGCTTCGCCCAAGGCTCGCTGTTGGACAGTGGGGACGGGGCAAACTGTCTCATTTTACTGCGTAAAATGCAACAGTTTGCCCCGTCCCCACTGTCCAACAGCTTTCCCCCGTCCCCACTGTCCGTCGCGACTTTTCACACTGTCTGCAGCCCCCAATGTCATTAGCTTAAGCTCGTCATTGCGAGTGTAGCGACGAAGCAATCCATTATGCTGCTTAAGACTGGATTGCTTCGCTTTGCTCGCAATGACAAAAGGACTTAGACATTGCTACCGTCCCACGTGTTCCAGAGAGCTCGGCTTGTTACTGGTAGAGCGAGGGTGGGGGTAGCGGTAGCGGTTCAGAGGTAGGAGGAGGCAGCGGATCTGAGGGCGTCAGTATCAGCGGTTCGGTAGTGGGTGGCGGTAAATATCCCCAATCTGGCGGGGGCGCTGCCGAAACTCCCTCTTTGTCTTTGTACATATCTTTAATGACACCGCCAAGTGCGTCTTTCATAACCACGGCGTACTCGTCAGGTAACATTCCGGTTATGTTGATTTCGTTAATCTTGTACTCCAGGGCTTTTTGAAAGGCGGTGCCGAGGGCAGCAGTTAGGCTGGCGGCAACCGATCCGCTGATTACCGAGGCTGCAACGCCAACACCGGGCACAAGCTTAAGCAGAGACACCACCATGGCTCTGCCTCCAAAGACAGCAGCATTGGGCGCTATCACTGCAACCATTTTTGAAAAGTCATCATCTTTAAACGTAACACCATAGACGTTTGCTATTCCCTTAAACATGGCTAGCTGTACCGGCACGAGCACTGCTGCATCGGCAACAGGAATCGGAATGGCACCAGCAGCTCCTGCCGCAGCACTCGCAAAGGCAATGGCAGAATACGAAGCCTTTCGCCTCAGTTTATCTGACACCTTTTGTGCAGCAGCAAAGGCGCGTTTTTGTGCATCGGGCAACAGCTCGTAGGATAGCTCGGACAACTCCTCAAGGCCAAAGGCTCTCTTGATTATCATGCCCTCGTCTGTTGTTTCGTCCAATACGAGCACCGGCACTATTGCCTTAATGGGCAATGCCCCTCGATCCCTCTCTCTTTCAATGTAGGTCATGAGCTCACGAGTCACATCTGCCTTGATGCTTTTGGTAACAACCACCACCACATCAATATCATTAGCCAAATCCTTTATGAACTCAAGCTCCGAAGCCTCAACGCGCGTGCCAGAAGAAGCAATGCAATACCATAGCAGGTGAATATGCTCATTGATGTTTTCCGACTTAAGGCTTTCTTTAATGAGCCTTTTCATCTCGGAACGAATGCTGCGCTGAACCGCAGGATCAAGCTCCAGTCCTTTTACATCGTAGACCCTGAGCGGTATTCCCTCTTTTTGGTAAAGATCAAACTGCTGCGTAATAGGTGCGCCTACGCCCGTTTGAGCAAAGTTCTCACCAAAAACCGCATTGACCAGCGTGCTTTTACCCACCCCAGTTTTGCCAGCAAGCATGATATTAACTCTATCGACCTCGTCTGCTGGTAGGTAATACTCCTCGCTCCCCTTCTTTTTAGCAAGCAGCAAACCCACTACATCTTTGGCATCGCCCAGCCTCTTTTGAATTTCCATTGCCCACCTCCAGGTTATAAAACTTCTGCACAACAGTATACCTGTGTTAGCAGCTTTTTAACCTGCCGTCGTAAATCTCAAGAAGTATCTCGGCCTTTTGCGCCAACTCGTCATTGTGCGTCACAATAACCACCGTCTTGCCCATACGATGAATCTTAAAGATGTGGCTCATCACTTCTTCGCCCGACTCTGAGTCCAGGTTGCCGGTAGGCTCATCCATGAGAAGAATACTTGGGTTGTTTGCCAGCGCACGGGCAATCGAAACCCTTTGCTGTTGCCCCCCTGAGAGTTCAGAAGGCTTGGCGTGAGCTTTGTCCAACAGGCCAACCATATCCAGAAGCTTTTCTGCCTGAGCCCTTTGCTCTTTAGGAGATCTCTTGCCAAACATCATGGCAACTTCTATATTCTCAACCGCAGTGAGGCTTTGGAGCAGATTGAAGAATTGAAACACAAAGCCAATCTTCTCTGCGCGAAGCGTTGCAAGCTCTCCCTCGTTTAACTCAGAAGTATTCTTGCCGTCAATGAAAACACTGCCCTCTGTTGGCTTGTCCAGCGTGCCGAGCAGATGAAGCAAGGTGGACTTTCCATGACCCGAAGGCCCCGTGATACAACAAAAGGCTCCTTGTGGTATTTCAAGGCTCACGCCTCGCAGGGCATGGGTTGCTACGGAACTCTTATCGTAAGTCTTGGTGAGACCCTCGGTTCTCATGATTACGTTACTCATAACTGATTGCTTCCACTGGAGTGAGTCTTGATGCTTTCCAGGCTGGATAGAGCCCAGACGCCACAGAAATAACAAGCGCAAAGATAATGGACAGGGCAATGATGCCAGGGTCGAGGCTTACCTCTATCTGCGCCCCCTTGAGTAGATCGTTAAAACTGCTCTCTGCAATAAGCGGAGCAACCAGGGCAGAAACCGCAAGGCCAAGTACCACGCCGAGCAGGCCGCCCAGTAGGCCATACAGCCCTGACTCCAGCACGAATATCTTAAAGATGGAGCTGCCTTTGGCACCAATGGCGCGCAGTATGCCTATCTCGCGGCGGCGCTCGTAGATGGCGGTCATCATCGTGTTGATAATCCCAAAGGCCGCAGCAATAAGTGCAACCCCGGCAATCAACTGCAAGGTCATATTGACCGAGCCAAGCATGGACAACACCGCACTTAAGAGCTGCCTGTCTGAGGTTACCGACACATTGGCTACCTCTATGATGGCAGCCTCGTAAAACTCCAGCTTCGAGAGGTCGGCCACCTGCGCTGCTATGTAGGAGATGTAGCCCTCTACCTCAAAGACCTCTTGAACAACCGCAAGCGGAAGAAAAATGGAAACATCGTCGTTGCTCCCTGTTTGAGCAAGAATGGCTTTGATAGGAAACTCCTCGCCTTGAATCCTGATGCTGTCTTTCAGATCAAGCTCAAAACGCTCGGCAATGCCGTATCCCAAGACGATGGCTCTTTCATCAACTGAGGAAAAGTAGTCTCCCTTTGCCACCTCCCACGACATGAATTCCTTCATTTCTGCTGGCAAAATGCCCGTAACGGTAACGGGGTTGTTTTGTACCGCAGTTTTTTGCGTGAGGTAGGGCACCGCGGTGATTCCCTCGATGGCAGCAACCGCCTCGTACACCTCAAGCTGGAGGGACTCAGGCAGCGCATTGCCCGTAAGGATGGATATTTGGTCATAGGCGCACCAATTCTTGGGCGTGACAATAAGGCTGGCTCCCATGGCGTGCGCCTGTCTGGTAACCTCGGCTCGCATATTGCCGCCAAGCGAGAGCAGGGCAACAAAGGCA
Organism: Coriobacteriia bacterium; assembly: GCA_009784945.1. Lineage (GTDB taxonomy): Bacteria > Actinomycetota > Coriobacteriia > Coriobacteriales > UBA8131 > WQXH01. The sequence goes on from WQXH01000079.1 coordinate 4,873, forward strand.
GCCATGCCAATGGTGATGCCCAGAAGCGTAAAGATAAACCGTCCTCTTCTTCTGGTGATATTCTTTATAACTAGCTTAAGTATGTTCATGGTGTACTCTTTTTAGTTGAGCACGATTGGGTGGGCACAACCAGGCAAGCACGCCTAGGCAAGCAGGTGCATGATGTTTCTTTGTATATCAATTTTTTCTACCTCAAAAATAGGAACACTCTCTCCATCAATTTCGTATTCGCCCCAGCTCCCGGTTATTGTCAGTTCATCAGCCAGCTCTGGTAGAGGGCCTTCTCCCGTATAGATTGCCGGCAGTTGAAAGGCACCACACTGCAAGTTTTTGCAGGCTAAGAGTTCTTCGGTATCTACAATAAAGAAAACTTTTGCGTCAGGTTGATAAAAGCCAGCATTTACGCCGGTTATATTAAGTACCCCAGTAAAGGCAAAGGGATCTGACTTGATGTCGTTGATTGCCAGTGCGGCTGCCCTGCTTGAGCTGCCATCTTGCGCACCAGCACTGCCGCCACTGGTACTATTGCCACCATTACTGTTGCCACCGGCACCTGCTCCGCAACCAGCCAACAAGCTCATCATGAAAAGAGCAGAAATAATCACAGTTGTAATTTTCTTCATACTAAATAGCCTCCTTCAAGGTTTCAAGGTCTACCGATGTGGCGTCATGTACAAATTTGCTACCCACCCTGCAAATGTAAATCATCCCCTGCAAAAATTGCGTAACGGTTGCCTAATGGTTAATTCATTGCGTTTATCGGCGTTTAGCGGCAAATCAAGTTTAGCATGAAGGGGCTGAAGCATAAGCCGTTACTGATCAGACCCAATGTCATTTAGTTAAGAGTAAACTACAGGGCCTTTTCCCGGAAAACACTCGCTAGTCCCTTCAGATACCTGCAGGCGCCTGGCTAATCAGCGGCAAGACTGGATA
>WQXH01000080.1 GCA_009784945.1 Coriobacteriia bacterium
AAGGCCGCAAATTTTTTGGCACTTGTCAAGCATTATTATGAGAAATTTTTGTTACCCCTTGCTATTTTGGCATGCAAATTACATACAGCGTGCAATTGTTTACTCTTAACTAAATGACATTGGATCAGACCCAATTCGTCATTGCGGGCTTGACGTTACTAATCAGACCCAATTCGTCATTGCGGGCTTGACCCGCAATCTGAGACGCATTTTGGTTAGATTGCGGCTCGGAGGCCGCAATGACGGACTACAGTCTAACCATAAGCCGCTTCTGAGGCAGCCCTGCAAATTAATCTCTATTTACTCACAACAAAAGTGGTGTAAAATAAGCAGCAAGGTTACAGACCTTACTGGCAAGGGGATTTGGAGACGCAAAGAGGCTAGGTAAAGGACTAGCAAAAACGGTTGGTTGAGGATGGAGCTAACTAATAAAAGGATCTATGGTTGGGATTAGATCAGCACTAACACTGAGACGCTCTGCGACAGGCTGCAGGTGTTTTGAGAAACGAGCCACAGGGCTCACCTTCCTTTTTACCATCGTGCCCTCTGTCGTTGCAGTTCTTACCATAGAGCTCTTGGCTAAAACCCCGGCTAAAAGGGATCTAACAAGATGTGTTATAGAAGAGATAGTAGAATGATAGTTGCAGTTGCCAAAGCTTCATGGTCTTAGATTGGAGTGTTTCGTGAATGACAAGCTTGAGGAAGCCAGCAAGAGTTTCATCGAACTGAGGGATGTTAAAAAGACTTATCGTACGGGCGAAGTAAAGGTAAAAGCTGTTGACGGTATGAGCTTTGAGATCGATAAAGGAGAGCTGGCCATTGTTGTAGGCCCAAGCGGCGCGGGCAAGTCTACTGTGCTCAACATCCTCGGTGGAATGGACACAGCCGACAGCGGTGTAGTGCTTGTTGATAGAACAGACATAGCTGGCCTTGATAGCCGCGCACTAACCAAGTACCGACGAGAAAGCGTTGGTTTTGTGTTTCAGTTCTACAATCTGATTCCCAACCTCACTGCCTACGAAAACGTGGAGTTGGCTGCACAGATATGCCCCGATCATCTCGATGCCACCGAGGTGCTCGAGCGCGTTGGGCTTGGCGACAGGCTCGATAACTTTCCCTCTCAGCTCTCCGGAGGAGAGCAGCAACGAGTAGCCATTGCGCGAGCCCTTGCAAAGAACCCCAAGTTATTGCTTTGCGATGAGCCCACCGGCGCCCTTGATTCCACAACAGGAAAGCTCATACTTGAACTCTTACAAGATGCAAGCCGCGTGCACGGTATCACGGTGGTCATCATTACACATAACCAGGCCCTCAAGCCCATAGGCAATCGTGTCATCCAGATTCGTAACGGGCGCGCTGAGGTTTCGCAGCATAACCCCTGCCCCCAGCCTATTTCTGCCATTGACTGGTAAAACCTGAAGTATGACCCGCGGCTCCTTACATAGCCCCTTTGTCCTCAGCTCTCTGCGACTGGTAAAAGACACCCTACCCCGGTTTATTTCCATATTGCTCATAACCTTGATTGGCGTCATGTTCTTTACAGGGCTGAGGCTTACGGGGCCCTATATGGAAGACTCTGCCGAGCGTTGGCTCGATGCCCAAAACTTTATGGACATCCAGGTGTTTTCTACCATAGGTCTAGAAGAGGATGACATTACTGCCATTGCTTTGACTCCCGGGGTGGCACAAGTGTCTGCTGGGTATCACACCAAAGTGCTCACCAAACGTGGAGACCAAGAGGTGAGCGTGCAAGTCCTCTCGCTTGATAGCTCAGACGATGCTCCGCTCAACACTCCAGACATAATCAATGGGCGGCTACCAGAAAACGATAACGAGTGCCTTGTAGAAGAAGCTTGGCTTCGCGATACCAATAGCGAGCTCGGCAGCACAGTGCATTTCTATTCTGGTATGTCTGAGCCACTGCTCGACACACTGATTCATGAGAGCTTCACCATCGTTGGTGTGGCCAGGTCTCCCCTCTTCATTGCCGATGACCGCGGCAGCAGTGAGGTGGGAATGGGCTTTAACTGGTACTTCTTCCTCGTTTTGCCAGAGGCCTTTGCGCTCGATATTTTTACCACCGCATATCTGCAAGTTGATCATGAGATGCTCAAGACAGCCAAGGAGCATACTCATGATTGGCTCTTGCCAAAGGCGGCCGCTCCACCTGATTCCTTTTCATCTACCTCCGCTTCTGAAGATTCTGGGGGCATCCTCAGCCATCAAGATCGCCGCTTGGGCAATTCTCGTTTTGAAAGTGCCTACTATGATTTGGTTGCAGTAGCGATTAATGAGCTCGAAGAAACCAGCAGGAGCCAAAACGAAGAGCGCATTAACCTGATTACCCAAGATGCAGAAGCAGAGATTGCCGTTGCTCGCGAGGAGATAGCCCAGGGTTATCAGAAGCTCAACGATACTGCTCAGACCTTTGAGACCGCACGCGCCGATCTTGAGACAATGCAAACCAAACTCCAAGGCTCCTGGAAAACCCTCGAGCGCGTCAATGGTGAGCTGAGTACAAAACGCACAGACCTTGATGATGGCTGGACCAGCTACTCAGAGGGAGCTGCTCAAACAGAACAGGCCTTTGCTCAGGGCGGCCTCACGGAGCAGCAATACGAAAGAGCGAGGCTGCAACTGCAGGCAAGCTACGCTCAGCTTCTTGCTCAAGAAGAGGCGTATCGGGCTGCTGTCTCAGAACTCGAAAAGGGAAGAAGCGAGTATTCTGCCGGTGTGGCTGAGTATAACTTGAAATTGGCAAACTATGAGGCGGCTCTGGCAACTTTTGAAAACGAAAGGGTAGCTGCGCTCGCAGATCTGACCGATGCAGAAGAAGAGCTGAGGCAGTCAGAAATGAGCTTGCGATCCATCGAATTGCCCAATTGGTACATCCTTGATCTCCAGTCTAATGCGGGCTTTAAAAGCTTTATGCAGCAAAGTGAGCAAATGGAGTCGATAGCCACACTGCTTCCCTTACTGTTCTTTCTCATTGCTGCCTTGGTATCCATGACTTCCATGACCCGCCTTGTTGACAGCGATCGCACAATCATCGGGTCTTTTAAGGCGCTCGGTTATACCAACCGGGTTATTACCGCTCGTTATCTCATCTATGCCTTGAGCGCTTCTCTCTTTGGCGGGGTCTTAGGCTTTATCATTGGCATCAATGTCTTGCCTCCTCTGATATTCAACGCTTTTAGAACACTGTTTTGTGTGCCCCCTGGCCCCCTTTACTTTACCTGGCCTCTTGCAATCCTCGCAATAGTGGTTGCTCTCATTTTTACTGTTGGACCAGCTGTGTTAGTCTGCTTGGGCATTCTCAGAGAAACGCCTGCCTCTGCCATGCGTCCCCTGGCGCCTCGCCCAGGCAAACGGATTATCCTTGAGAAGATCAAGCCGCTCTGGCGCCGCCTGTCGTTTCTCCATAAGATCACTGCTCGTAATCTCCTTCGCTATAAAAAGCGAGCCTTTATGACAGTCTTTGGCGTTGCAGGTTGCACCGCTTTGCTGTTTACTGGATTTGGCTTGGACAATTCTCTTACCACCATAAGCCCTAAGCAGTATGAGCAGATAATGGCATACGACGTGGCAATCACCTTTAAGCCAAAGGCAGAAGAAGGTGCGCTCAATGAGCTCTACTCTTTTATAGAAGAGTCTCCCGAGCTCAGCTCCACAACCTTCATACGTCGTGAAATAGTCAATATCGAAACTGATGCAACAACAAAAGACCTGGGGCTGATTGTATTTGAAAATGCGGCGGAGCTGTCGGGATTCTACCAGCTCAGCCCTCGCAAAAGTAACCCCCTCTCTGAGACCTCAGCATATCAGCTTGACGATACAGGCGTCGTCATTACAGAGCAAATTGCACGCCAGACAGGAGTAGTTGTGGGGGACACCATTACGCTGAGAGGCATCAATGATGATGGGGCCCAGTTTGTTGTTTCTGGCATATGCGAAAACTACGTCTATCATTATGTCTTCATGACCACTGCTGCCTTTGAAGAAGGCTTTGGCAGACTATTTGAGCCAAATCAGATTCTTGGCGTGATGAGCTCCGGAAGTATAGAAATGCCCGAATCCCTCACCGCTCTTGAAGCAGTGAGTGGTGTGACCTATACCCAGAAAATGGCCGACGACTTTTCCTCAATTACCGATGTACTTGGATTTGTCATGGTCATACTGATTTTGAGCGCTGCCGTCTTACTATTTGTTGTACTCTTTTCACTCAACACCATCAATCGTGAAGAACGGGCACGCGAACTTGCTTCTATCAAGGTTCTCGGCTTCTTCAATCGCGAGCTGGCAGCCTATATCTACCGCGAGGGATTCATACTCACGATAATCGGAATAGCCTTTGGAATTATCCTTGGCATAGGACTAGAGCGCTATCTTATAACGATTATCGAAATTGATGTGTTCATGTTCAGTCGCGACATCCTCTTTACCAGCTATCTCTATAGCGTGGCTCTCACTGCACTCTTTGCTCTCGTAATCAATCTTTTGCTCTATCGCTCTCTCACTCAAATCGACATGGTAGCCGCCCTCAAAGCCATTGAGTAGGTGTGCGAAAGCATCGAGTATGCCAAGCCCATTAATGCTGGTCGGGTTGACGATAAAGGATCTGGAAGAAATTGCTGGTAGATCAATCGACACTGCACCGTATGCGTGGCATTTGCACTGTAGCATAGCTCAAGCCAGCAGTTTCTCTCTGACTTTTCTCAGATAATTCTTCTTAAAGCTTCCCTTGTTGATAAAGAATATCTCATCGGTTACAGTCTGACTACTGGCTTCGAACTTTGTAGCAATCAGCTCGAATCCGCAAAGCAGGTCAGCGGCCTGAGCTAGGCGATAATAAGCAGGATTACCATCCTTGAATTCCGTGGCGTTCTTGGTAATCACATAGTCCATTGCTGCCGTCAGGTTAGCAGTGATGAGCTTTTGCCCCTGATCATAGTACAGCTTTACAATATCGTATTGCTGGAAGAACTCGATGTTCTCAAATAAAAAGTTGATGATGTCCTGCTTCATCTTGTTCATCAGCTTCTCAGGAGGCGTCTCACTCTTCTTGTAGAGGAAGGTCTTATACTTGATAGGAGCCAGCTTCACAAATGTAAAAAAACGCACTAAGAGCTGCTTTCGCGTTTCAAGCCCCATATTCTCGAAATCCCCGTGCCCGTTCATCAAAGGAGAAAGGTGGAATGGCACATCAGGAAGGCTTGCGTCCTTTAATGTCTGCTCGTGCTTTTCAATTTGAGGCATGATGGCGTTTCCCTGGTCATGGAATACTAATGTGAGCAGGTAATACTTGGACTGATGTGAACTATCCCCACTCTCATCAGCGAAGACGGACAACTCCCTCATTTCACTCCTAAAACAGTAGCGGCGAGGGATAGCCCTCGCCTACTGGAAGACCCGACCCTGTCGGGTCAGTCAATGTGTATACTTTAGCATATTTTCACCCAGTCTGGTAGCGCTAGTCAAGGTTAATCTTGGAACCGTTGACGAAGAGCCAATTGAAAACTGCAGTGCAATTCTGAAATGGTCAGCGCAAGGGGCAGTTGCACTAAGTCTTTCAGTAGCATCGTTGCGCGAAGCGCGACCCTATCAAGACAAGCGGCGGAACCTTAATT
>WQXH01000081.1 GCA_009784945.1 Coriobacteriia bacterium
ACTCTTTGACATGAATGGTGTTAACGAGCTCCTGGACAAACTCGAAGAGGCACGATATGAAGAGGGCAGCACTCTCGTAAGCTGGCTCAGAGAGATGGCTGACACCTCTGACTTTGCTGCCATTGCACAAGGTTTGGAAAAAGAGCTCAAGACTAAGGACTAAAGCTGAGAATCAAGACCTTTGCCAGGAGATGTTATCTCCTACGATGGCGTGTACCTCATCAAAGGCGCTGAGGGCTCTTTGCAAGTGTCCAGAGATTTGTATTGAGGGATTTGTTGCTACATCCATATCGTCCCTCAAGGGGATGACAGTGTTGACCATACGACCGCCACTCGTGTAGTGAGTGTTCCAGAGCGGTAAATACTTCATGTCTATGGTATCAATTTGCCTGGTGGCCGGATTCCAAGTGAGATTAAGGTCTGCCAGTATGCCAACTTCATTAGCTGGCTCCATACCCCATTCAACGACCTGACCAGAGATGTAGTTGCCCATTCCCCAGTATACCGGTACTGGAGTGCCGCCATTGGTAGGGGTAACAAGCTCAATAGGCTGCACCACATGAACATGAGAACAAAAGATGATGTCAACGCCGTTGTCTATGAGGAATTGAGCAACACTGCGCTGCTCGTAACTGGGAACGTGAGAATACTCTATGCCGTCGTGCAGGTAAAAGACTACCAGGTCGGCACCAGCGGCGCGCCCAGCGTCTACAACAGCCTTCATTTCTGCCAGATCCTCTGTGTAGCTGGCTGTGTAAGAGTTGATGTAGGGAGTCATGTGCGCAGGAATAGGCAGCCCGTTAATTGCCCCTGGATTGGATTCATAGGTATATGCCCCAATGGCGATTTTAACCCCTTTAGTTTCAACAAAAGCATAGTTAGGCTCGTTGACATCGAGCCGTGAGCCAGTAGTGAGCAAATTGGCATTCCTCAGCACCTCCACCGTCCTGAAGACTGCGTCAGACTGTTGATCAAGCATGTGGTTATGGGCGGTATACACCACATCAAAACCGGCCTCTTTGACCGCAGGAGCCATGGTATCGCCCATATTGAAAAGAGGGTAGCCCGCTGGCTCTCCGCCCGCAAAAGGCGCTTCTATATTGCATAGTGCCAAATCGGCATTGCTGGTGAGGTCGTTGATATATTGAAAATACTCGGGAAACACTGAGTTTCCAGCTGAGTCAAACTCACGTTGCCAGGGGTAGTGCATGAGAATGTCTCCTATAGACACTATGTTCAATTGCACCGGCTCACCTGCAGGGGTACCCCCTTGTGGCGTTACCGAAAGATCAAACGGACGATTGATAGCATCAAGGCGTTCGATGAGATGGTCTTGTTGGCCAGTAAAACTACAGGCACAAAGCAAAACGCATAACACAAACAACAGTCCAATGAGCGATATTCGAGTTATTATCTTTAAAATTGCCATTTTATTTGCGCTTTCTTTGCTCTTAGGCTATTATAAGCATGTACATACTAAAAAAGGAAGCCAAAATGAAGATTAGATATTGCTTGGTAGTCCTCGGTGTTTATGTGTTATCGAACTTTGCTCTCCCGGCAGCGGCTTATGCGAACCCAACTTCTACAGACATTGCTTCTGCCATAATGGGGTCAGATTTCGCTCCCTTCATATACCTGTTTGTGTTGGCAACAGCGGCTGTACTTTTCATGATAGCAGTTGCTAAGGTAAAAAAGCGTGAAGCAACAGATACAGACGTGTGCTTCGACCAAGGAAGTTCTGATTTTGACGCTGCTTCTACCGAGTTAAATCCATACCTGTCTATTGATTACAGCCAAATTGAGACTCCAGAGGAGCTAGTCAGCTACCACTCGCAAAAGCGCACTTCGCGAGCAGAGTATGCAGCTAGCCGTAGAAGTACACATAAGAGATATGTACCGCGGCATCAAAAGGCAGCAGCTGCCAACTCTGAAGATAGAGCGCAGATGCCCTACATCAGGCTTGTTCCAGAGATGAAGCATGCACGAAGAGCAAAGGCACATGATAAATCAGCTGATAAAACAAATGAGCTTCCAGTCTTGGCGCGCAAAATCAGCTAATTAAGCAGACGACTTTTATCAGGAGCAAGCTTCAGACTCTGGGCACAGGGTCTGGGCGTGTTGCATGCGTTGGATACATAGCTCCTTGCCCAAAAGCTCCATTGACTCAAAGAGCGGCAAGGAAACCATGGAACCACTGACGGCTACTCTCACCACCTGAAAAACAAACTTGGGCTTTTGTTCCAGTTGCTGGGGAATAGTCCTCAGAATGCTTTCTATTGCAGGAGCACTCCAAGGGGTGTTAACTTCTGCTAGAAGGCTTATAGCAGTGTCAAGCACGGCCAGGCTATCCTTGTTTTTCAGGCACTTTTCCACACTACTGTCGTCTCTATTAATAACGGCGCCGCCAAAAAGATAAGCCGACTTTGCATTAATCTCTGATAGTGTGTTGATGCGTTCTGCAACCAGGGGATATATACCCTCGAGCCAACGACGCTTTTGAGCCACTTCTGCTTGAGTAAGCAGTTTATCTGCCAGGAGATAGGGAGTCCAAGCGTCAACAAAGGCAGAGGCACCCATTTCCTTGAGGTAGACCTGGTTCATCCAGGCAAGCTTTTCGGGGTCAAACACCGCTGGATTCTTAGAAATACGATCGAGCGTAAAGTGCGCAGTGATATCCTTGCGATTCATCAAGGTGGTAGTTCCATCCATTGACCAGCCTAGTAGCGCAAGATAATTAAAGAGCGCATCGCTTAGGAAGCCTTCTTCTTCATAACTCTCTACAGAGGTGGCTCCGTGCCGCTTGGACAGACGTTTGCCATCGGAGCCCAAAATCATGGAAAGGTGGGCAAACACAGGAAGGGGTGCGTCAAGCGCTTCATAAACCATGATTTGCTTGGGGGTATTGCTGAGGTGGTCATCTCCTCTGATGACATGGCTGATTTGCATCGTAATGTCATCGACACAAACGACAAAATTGTAGGTTGGCGTGCCGTCGGTGCGCATGACAATGAAATCATCAAGTTGGGTCATTGGTATGGCAATGCGGCCAAATACCTCGTCATCAAACTCTATTGACTCTCTCTCCAGGGGCAGTTTGATACGCCAGGTGTGAGGCATGCCTGACTGTATGCGCACTTGGGCTTCTGTTTCCAGGAGAGCTCGGCAGCTGCGATCGTACCCGGTGTAGCTTTTCTTGGCCTGTGCAGCCTCGCGTTTCGAATTGAGTTCGTCGGGGCTACAAAAGCAGGGGTAAACCCTGCCAGAGTCTTTGAGGCGCTCCAGGGCGTCTTGATAGAGGGTGGTTCTCTCCGACTGAAGGTAGGGGCCGCTAGCCCCCCCAGCCTCTGGACCTTCATCCCAGGTAAGCCCCAGCCATCTAAGCGACTGGATGATTTGGGCAGTGTGCTCGGGCAGTGATCGTTCTTTGTCGGTGTCTTCAATACGCAAAACAAAAACACCCTGGTGCCTTTGAGCAAAGGCCCAGTTATAGAGGGCGGTACGCGCCCCTCCAATATGAAGAAACCCAGTGGGGGAGGGAGCAAAGCGCACCCGAATGTCTGTATTCATATACTTCCTATCTTTGATGCCTACACATCAAGGCTTCTGGTTCGTATGGGCAGGTCTTCTTGCTCTAATGTGTCTACCAATAGAGTGGCCAGGGTGATTCCGCCTCTAAATCCAACTATGAGGGCATCGCGGCCTGCACGGGTGTAGACACCGCTCAAGGCTCCACCGTAGCAATAGAGGCCAGTGAGAATATTGTAGGCTGCCAGTGCTACGCCTCCCATACCCTCTTGGATTGCCACATTGTTGGCTTGCTTACTTTTACTTTGAGACGGCGTCTCTTCAAGTCTGGTAGACAGAGGCAGAATATTATCTGTTTGATACTGATCGCAGTATTCTTGGATAATGTAATCAGCCTTGAGCTTCTCGTTTATGAGCACAGACCACTCAGCTTTGTCAAGGCTTTTGCCAGCGTATACACCCTTGGTGCCGTAACCGTCGACTGGCTTGATAATCCACCTTTCAGGTGTCTCCTTAACATGAGGTATGTCTATGGCATCTTCTTTGAGCCAAGTGGTATACGGAACATGTCTGGTAACGAACTCGCACTCTTCTTGAGTAAGCAATTCTTTGGTTTTAGGATGATGAAGAAGACAAAAGCTTGCCTTGGAATGTGCCACTTGTGTAGCAAAGCTTCCAATAAGGCATACCTTGTTTTCTGCTACTGCTGCCAGCAGAGCAAGAGCTCCTCGCCAGGACCTTGAACTACTCTCTTCTTTGGAAAGAATTCTTTGTGCATCGCAGTGAGACTGCTCGAGCTCATGCAAGAGTTCATAGGTCACCGCTCTTCGATAGATCGCATCAATTTGCAGGGGGCTTTGATGAGCAGGGTGGCCCTTTGAGATGTCCTTGCCGTAAAGCGCGCCATCGATAAACTCAAGAGAGGAAATATCGCATACCATGCAGCGTGCACCATGACGCTCAAAGCGGTCTTGAAACTCCAGCTGCTCCTCTTTTACAGCGCTCTCCATGTAGTCTACGATGGCAATAACCGGCTCTTTGGAAGGCTGAGTGCTCGTATGGTAAATATCGAAGAAGGCTTCAACCCAGGGATCAAATAATTCTTGGGCGCTCACCTGGTGTAAGGCGGCAAAGCTCTTTAATGTGGCAGTTTGAGCAAGTGTGTCGGCTATTTCTCGGTCTTCATTCATCGCACTGGTGCCATCGGTGTTAAACTCGCAAAACTTAAAGTCTCCGGTGCGCTCGTCTAGAAAAATATCTATACGACAGATGGGAATAGTGCACGAATAGCCACTCGGCAGTAGTATCAATTGTTCAAGCAGGGGAGAAAACCTGAAGAGCGAGCGGTATTCAGCGTCTTTTGCATACTGCTGAGTCATCTTTTTGAGGATGCCATAGGTTTGAGAAACGATGGCTTCAAAAGAGCTGAGGGCTGCTTTGTCGAGCAATTTGGGTAAAAATCCCATACCAATGACCGAGTCTCGGTAACGTGCAGAAGAATCGTTCAGGTAGCTTTGGGCAGCCTCCTGGCCAGGCAAATCTCCATCGAGTCGTCTGAATTCCTTGAGATAAGAGAGCTGTAGCTCAGGTAAAGCTGACTGCCATGTGACCTGCGACACATTCTTCATATATCAGCCCTAAGGTAAGAGTTCCAGCAAGGTTTGACGCTCTGCAATAAGCT
>WQXH01000082.1 GCA_009784945.1 Coriobacteriia bacterium
GTTTTGGACTTGAGACAGTGCTTTATCTAAGGTCATCGAGCCATTGAGGTAGTCAACCAGACCATCGAGTACTATGCTCTTAAGCGCAGCGTCTTGGGTAATGGGAACTGAGAGAGTCTCCATCAAGTCTACACATGCCATTATTTCAGACTCTTCCTCTGGATAGTATACGTATATACTGCGGTCTTCGTCTGGAAACCACATCTCAAACATAAGCCCCTCTTCGTCTTCCTCGGTGTGCAAATGGCCATCGTTGTCTTCATGGGTATCTCGCAATACGCTTGCAAAGGCATCCTTATGCACAGGAAATGACACGGTGAGAGTCTCTTGGAACTCACTGGATAACAGATAGCGCAAGAATGCGTCGGCTTCGTTTTTGTAACTGGAACTTGCGTTTACTCCGATAGTCATTTGCGGCTCGAAGCATGCCCCCGATGTCAGGATGGGTCTCCAGGCAACTTGGGCATTTCTCTGTTGCTGTAATAGCGCAGATAAATCGTATGGTCCTGCGACTGCACCAATGCCATTTTGAGAGTATCCATCGATTGAATCAAGAGCCTGGAGCAGGATAGACGTGGGCTCATCTTCTAAAGAGGTTCTGTCTGTCGCCTGTTCCATTGCAGCCTGCAAGGCCATGCAAGATGAGAAGTATGACTCCAGCGCAGCCAAGTTAACGCTACCATCCTTTATAAAGGTTGATGAGTATAAGCTATATAACACCATGACTGTGCTGCGGTACTTACCAAGGCAAGGGTCGTTACTGCCGTACTCGTTTTCATAACCGGAAAACAAGCCGGCCTCTGCCTCTTTAACCAGTTGGCTTGCCAGTGATCCGGCATTGGAGGCTTGCTCGATAAAGGGTCTTGAACCCTGGGCTCCATAAAAGTGAAATGACGTGGGCATAGCATAAAGCTTACTATCGCGGCTATACGTATTGACTATATTGGTGAAGTAGGTCTCTTGAGTATCTGTTTTTGCGTCGAGAGCATTGCTAAGGTCTGCTAGCACAAGCTTCTTGATATAAGAGTCAATGGGTAATCCATCCAAGAGAATGATATCTGGACCTTCTCCAGCAAGCAGACGTAGACTCAACTGCTTGATTGCATCCTCACTCGACAAGGAGTTTGTCCCATCAACACCAACCTCCACTGTCCAGTTAATCTCAGGGTTGGCATTCTGGTATCTGAGTATGGCGGTATTGAGGATTGGATTGGGCTCCAGCGTATAAACAGAGATACTTTCACCATCAACTAACTGAGGCTCAAGCACAAAAACTCCCAGTGCTACAGGTTTGTATAGTTGGGTCATGGAGAAATAGGCCAGGTAGGATGTTCTCCCCCCATCAACGGCAAAAGCAACGAGAGGTGGTCCATCGCCACCAAGCATGAGTTCCGAAAAAGAGAAAAGCTGTTCGTATTGGTCTGACTCAGGCAAGTACTCATAAACGCTTTTGGCATCAGAGCAGTATACGGCTTTTTCTGAACTAAACAATACAACGCTATACGGTTGGCCATCTAGCACCTCCTCAAACATAGTTCCAAGACCAGGAGGAGTATCATAGGGCTCACCTGTAGATCCACGATAGCACTGTACGCCTTTGTCCCCTAATATCATAAACATATCGTCTGAAACTGGTGTTGCGGCTATGGATTCACCAAGGTCATTGGCAGTATCGTATTTTGCGATAAGCTTTCCATCGGTGGTATCAATCAAGAATGCTTTATAAGGGTCAAAAATGAGAGCGCGACTGTCTGCAACAAATGAAATGTAGGGCCAGTCAACAATGCTAAAATCATAGTCAATCTCAAGGAGATCTCCATCTCTCCCTATGAAATAGAAGTCAAGAGGCGGTGTGGTCAAATCGTCCATTGGAACAGGCATTTCCATTTCATTGGATATTTTAGCAATAATGCAGTCGCCATTGGCGTTGATTGCTCCCGTGCAGATGCCAGCTCCTAAGAAAGCATCAGAGTCATCAATTTCGGCTGGCAGATTGTAAACCGGCTCCCATGTTTTCCTTGGTCTTCCGTAGCCCATAGAAGCGTGCGAGCATCACTTGCCTCTCCAAATAACGAGGTGGCAGGAAAGTATCCGCCAGTGAGCGCATAGACTGTTTTTCCATCTTTGGAGCAAGAAAGAGCCGCGATTTCTTCTACAGAACCAGGAAGCGCAACTGTAAACTCAGTTACGCCTCCTGCTGTGTTTGGCGGGGCGCTACTGCCGTCGTGCCCTGCGCTTTGGGTTGAGCACCCAATAAGCAGCAAGAGCGATATAAGCAGAGCGATAGTCTTGGCAAGCTTACCCATCATTCTCCCTATAAGTAACTAACTAAGTCTTTAAGGTCTCGCGTTACAGTGATATGACACTCTTCTTTGAGCTTGATAATGCAATCCAGCCCTGTGCGTGTGCGATACTTGACTAAAATATAAGTTGCCACAGTATCGAAATATTGGACGAAAGTATGTTTGATTGTACGTGGCTGCTTGGAAGAACACATGACCACCAGTAATTTCTCTTTGCTGCTTCTTGCTAATGGCTTTCATTGTAGCTCCTGTCTACTTATTTAACAATACAATAACTTACGCGGAATAAATGGAGCAAACCAACCTAGTACACTGCGTCAGCTAAAATGCAGCTTTATGGGTGAGGATTTTCTTCGTTAGGCAAGGCGGGGTTATGTGGCACTACTTGCGGTAATGCCGCATAACCCTTACGCAGCTTAACGTAGAAAAGACCAGCCAGAAAGCTGCATTTTAGCTGACGCAGTGTACTAGTCTGCCAAAACTTACCCAGCCGCTCGCAAAGCTATGATAACGCCCCCCGCCAGAGTAGGACACCAGCCCCGTCTCTCTGTCCTGACACTGCCTAATAACCTGTCCTATTCTGCCAGGTAAAGATTGACTCTGTTTTGGACTTGAGACAGTGCTTTATCTAAGGTCATCGAGCCATTGAGGTAGTCAACCAAACCATCGAGTACTATGCTCCTAAGCGCAGCGTCTTGGGTAATGGGTACTGAGAGAGTCTCCATCAAGTCGACACATGCCATTATTTCAGACTCTTCCTCTGGATAGAGTATGTAGACACTGCGGTCTTCTTCTGGAAACTGAAACTCAAACAGGTATTCTCCTGCTACAGTGTGCAGATGACCATCGCAATCAGTGTGACACTCGCTTAAAACGTTGATAAAGGCCTCCTTGTTTACAGGAAATGACTCCATGAAGAGGGTTTCTTGAAACGCATCAGATAGCAGGTAGCACAAGAATGCTTCGGCTTCGTTTTTGTAAGAAGAGCTCGTGTTGACTCCGATGGTCATTAGTGGCTCAAAACATGCCCCTGTTGTGGGGATAGGCGCCCAGGCAACCTGAGCGTTTCGCTGTTGTTGCAAAAGTGCAGATAAATCAATAGCGCATGAGACTGTGCCAATGCCATTTTGAGAAGATCCACTGATTGAATCGATTGCCTGGAACAGGATGGACGTGGGCTCCCCTTCTAAGGAGGATTTGTCTATTGCCTCTCCCATTGTAGCCTGCAGAGCCATGCAAGATGAGAAGTATGACTCCAGCAGAGTCAAGTCTACACGGCCATCATTAACAAGGGCTGTCGAAAATAAACTGTATAGCGATATGATTGTGCAGCTGTATTTGCTAAGAGCAAAGTCGCCGACGCCATACTCGTTTTCATAACGGGAGAACAAACCAGCTTCAGCTTCCTTTACTAATTGGCTGGTCAATGACTCGACACTTGAGGCTTGCTCGATGAATGATTGTGAGCCCTGGGCTCCATAGAAGATAAATGACGTGGGCAGCGCGTACAGTTTTTCATCGCGGGCATACGTAGTTACGATATTGGAGAAAAAGGTCTCATTAATGTCTGCTTTAGACTCAAAAACACTGCTGATGTCTGCCAGCACTTGCTTTTCGATAAAAGAGTCAACAGGTAGCCCATCTAAGAGGATAATATCTGGGCCCTCTCCGGCAAGCAGACGCAGGCTCAGCTGCTTAATTGCGTCCTCGATTGATAGAGCGTTTACTCCATCAACGCCAACTTCCACTGTCCATTTGACTTGGGGATTGGCGTTCTGAAAATTGAGTATGGCAGAATTGAGCATTACGTTGGGCTCCAAGGTATATATAGAGATGCTTTTGCCTTCAGTATGATTAGGCTCAAATACATAAGCGCTCAATGAGACATACACACTCTCTTGATTCAACGAAGGGTATGCCAGATAGGGTGTCTTATCCCCATCAACGGCAAATGCAAAGAAAAATGTCGCTCCGCCGCCGAGCATAAGCTCTGTAAAAGAGAAGAGTTTTTTGTATTGTCCTGACTCAAACGTATATTCGTAGATGCTCTTGGCATCAGTGCAATACATAGCTTCTTCTGAGCTATACAGTGAGACATTATGCGGTTGGCCAGCGTAGACTTCTTTAAACATTGTTCCAAGGCCAGGAGGAGTGTCGCAGGGCTCGCCGGTAAGCCCTAGATAGCACTGAATACCTTTGCTCCCAACAATTACAAACACGTCTTCGGACACAGCTGCTGCAGCAAAAGACATACCAACATCATTGGCAGTATCATTTGTTTTGATAAGCCTGCCGTCGGTGATATCAAAGAGGAAAGACTGTTCAGAATCAAATATGAGGGCGCGGTTGTCAGCAACAAATGAAATATAGGGTATGTCAACAAGATCAAAAACATGATCAATCTCGAAGAAACCACCATCTTGCCCAATGAAACAGAACTCAAGTGGCGGTGGAACCCAAGCGTCTAATTGAGTAGGCAAATCCGCCTCAATAAAGGACTCATAGGAGCCTTTAGCAACTATGCAATCACCATTGGCGTTGACAGCTCCTGTAAAAATGATTACTTCTTCGTTAAGATTTGAGTCACTAAACTCGGCTGGCAGACTATATACTGACTCCCATGTTTTTCCTTGATCTTCCGTAGCCCAAAGAAGCGTGCGAGCATCACTTGCCTCTCCAAATAACGAGGTGGCAGGAAAGTATCCGCCCGT
Organism: Coriobacteriia bacterium; assembly: GCA_009784945.1. Taxonomy (GTDB): domain Bacteria; phylum Actinomycetota; class Coriobacteriia; order Coriobacteriales; family UBA8131; genus WQXH01. The sequence continues at coordinate 5,015 of WQXH01000082.1, forward strand.
GAGTGCGTAGACTGTCTTGCCATCTTTTGAGCTAGAAAGAGCTGCAATCTCTTCTACAGAGCCAGGAAGCACAATATTAATCTCAGCTACACTTCCTGCTGCACTTAGCGAAGAACTATTATCATCATGCCCA
>WQXH01000083.1 GCA_009784945.1 Coriobacteriia bacterium
ATTGGGTCTGATCAGTAACAGTTCTATGGTGCTGTTTTACTGCGTACCTCACTTTATAAGGCAAACTAATAGTTTGCCTGTCCAATTATAAGTATGTTCAAACTTGAAAAGAGCTTGACAAGAAGATGACGAGTTTTTGCCACTAACTGGGTGCCACTAACTGGGGTCATCAAGTTTACCTGGTGGTATAATTACGGTAGAATTTCTTTAGAATATTGGAGGTTAGAGTATGCCATTGATCAAATCAAGCACAGATTTGCGCAACCATTATAACGAGGTCTCTTCGCTCTGCCATCAAACGAGAGAGCCTGTCTTTATCACCAAGAATGGGCGAGGCGATCTTGCTGTATTAAGCATTGAGTCGTATGAGGAATTAGCTGGCAAAAAGGAGCTCTACCAGCTTTTAGCGGACGGTCGAAGCGACATCAAGTCTGGAAGAAAAAGACCTCTGGATGAAGCGATGCTCAGCATCAAGCAAGAGCTGACAAATGGAACGCTATAAGGTTTCTCTTTCTCGCCTAGCCGAGCAAGATGTCAATGAGATTATCCGCTACATCTCTGTGGACTTGGCAGTGCCAGACACTGCTATGGTTATGCTGGAAACAATAGAAGAGTCGCTCAAAAGCCTTTCTACCATGCCAGAGATTCATCCTCTCGTTCAAGATGATGTGCTGGCCTCAGCAGGGTACAGAAAGCTGATTATCAAAAACTACATTGCCTTTTACCTTGTTGATAACATGAAAAAAGAAGTTGATGTAATCAGAGTTTTGTACTCTAGACGTGATTGGCATAGGCTGATATAAAAGCAAAACGCGACAGGGCGACAGATGTGTGACAGTAACGGGGGAGGAAGCGTGAATACCCTGAGTTAACGGTACACTTGCAAGTAATTTGCAAATAATGTACCCTTAACGAGCAAATAACTACTCCATTGGCTCTGAACCTTTGCGTACGAGGGAGGCGGGTTGGCTGGCAAAATCTACCACCGTGAGCGCTACCTTGAAAAGGTACGCCCGTTTTATACCAGTGACCTAATCAAGGTAATTACAGGCATCAGGCGTTGCGGCAAGTCTTGCCTCATGCTCTCGGTCATTGAGGAGTTGATGCAATCTGGCGTGCACGCCAAGGACATCATTTACCTGAATTTAGATAAACGCGGATATCGCAGCGTTAAGACTCCAGAAAGGCTAGAAGCCGAGATTGAATGTAATTTGAAAGACGAAGACTTTAAGTATCTCTTCATCGACGAAATCCAAAATGTCAGAGGTTTTGAGGAAGTCATTAATGGCTTTCGCGAAGAGGGAAGATTCTCGATCTTTGTTACTGGATCCAACTCCTATCTTCTCTCTGGCGAACTGGTTACCAAGTTGACAGGTCGCTATATCGAGATTGATATGTTCACCTTGTCGTTTTCGGAGTATCTAGAAATGAAGGCTTTTCTTGGCAAGGCAACTTCTGATACTAATCAAGAGTTCAACGAATACCTCTTGTATGGTGGCTTTCCCCAGTCTCTTGAGCTGGATGACGTTGAGTCCAAGACAACATATATCCAAAACGTCGTTACACAGATTGTCGAGAAGGATATTAAAGGACGACGCAAAATTCGCAATCTGGATGTCTTCGATCGAGTGATGACCTATGTCATCAACAACTATGGTTCACCCACAAGCCTTAGCAACATTGTAGAGTATTTCAAAAATGTCGAGAGGGTTCATATCAAAAGAACAACACTGGCCAATTACATCAAGCTCCTGGAAAATGCTAAAGTTATTTACAAATGTCCTCGGTTTGACATGAAGTCTCGCAGGTCATTGCGTAGCGAAGAAAAGTACTACTTAGCCGACCTTGGAATTTACTATGCGCGCAATACCGATGTGCGAATAAACCATGGCTCGGCCTTGGAGAATGTTCTATTCATTCAACTAAAGACTCGAGGCTATGCTGTGAGCGTGGGGCGCATAGGTAAGCTGGAGTGCGACTTCATCGTGCGCAAGCGCAAGAGCTATTCTTATATCCAAGTGAGCATGACCATTGTCGAAAAAACTGTAGAAGATCGCGAGTACCAGCCGTTCTCTTTTATTAAAGACAACTACCCACAGTATTTGTTTACCTTGGATCCTCTGCTCCAAAGAAGAGACGGTGTAACGCATCTCAACCTTAGATCGTTCCTCGAAGAAGACGGAGAGCTGTCCATTGACTGACCTTTAAAAGGGTTAATTGGGACACCAGCCCCGTCCCCTCTCTGTCTCCTGCCTAATCACCTCTCTTATTCTGCCTTATTCTGCCAGGTAAAGGTTTGCCCTATTTTCGACATGAGATAATGCTTGAGATAATGTCGTGTGACCGTTAAGGTAGTTCACCAGACCCTCAAGCACTATGCTCCGTACTGCGGCATCCTCGGTAATCGGCACCGAGAGAGTATCCATCAAGTCGATACATGCCGTTATTTCAGACTCATCTTCTGGATAGTACACGTAGATGCTGCGATCATCCAGGTAAAAATACATCTCGTATAAGAGCCCTTTTTCCTCCCCATCGTGCGCATGATCACCTTCATCTGTATGTGCATCACACAAGACATTTTTGAAAGACTGCCTATTTACAGGAAGCGAGGTAACAAGAGTGTCTTGAAACTCAGCGCTCAACAAGTAGCGCAAAAAACCTTCTGCCTCGCTTGTATAGAGAGAGTTTGAGTTAATACCGATGATCGTTTGCGGCTCATAACAAGTTGCGGTTGTAAGAATGGGCAACCAGGCTACTTGAGAGTTTCTCTGCTGCTGCAAAAGCGCAGATAAATCAAATACCCCAGAGACAAGCCCTAAGCCATTTTGAGAAGAACCGTCAATTGTGTCGAGGGCTTGGTATAGGATAGATGTGGACGCAGCTTCAAGGGAAGTGCTGTCTGTGGCCTCGCCCATCGCAGCCTGCAAGGCCTTACAAGACAAGAAATATGACTCAAGTGCAGTAGAATCCAGATGATTATTGTTGACAAATATAGGTGAATAGAGGCAATAAAGCACCCTGACTGTGTCGAGATATTTATTGTAGTAATTATCAACGTTGCCATACTCATTTTCGTAGCCGTAAAACAAACCGGCCTCGGCTTCCTTTACCAGCGCAGCAGCCAGTGTTTCAACATCCGAGGCATAATCAATGAAAGATTTTGCGCCTTGAGCTGCATAGAAACTAAATGATGTGGGCAGCGCGTGAATAATTCCACCTTGAGAATAGGTGTTGACTATATTTGGAAAAAAACTCTTTTGAATATCATCTCCAGATTCAAAAACACTTGATAGGTCTGCTAGCACACGCTTGTCAATATAAGAGTCAATGGGCAGTCCGTCTAACAGTATAAGATCTGGCCCCTCCCCGGCAAGTAAGCGGACGTTCAACAGTTTGATTGCATCTTCGGGTGTCTGAGCGTTTTCTCCGTCAATGCCGACTTCCACCGTCCAGCGAACCCCAGGGTTGGAGGCCTGGTACTTGAGAATAGCGGAATTGAGCAAGCTGTGAGGGTGCAGAGTATAGACAGAAACACTCTTTGCATCAGAAGTATTGGGCTCCAGTCTAAATCCATCAAACGCCATGGTCATAAGGCTCATCGAATAGTAGACCAAGTAGGATGTCTTTTCTTTGTCTACGGCAAAGCCCATCAGAGGCGGATCGCCGCCGCCAAGCATAAGCTCTGCAAAGTATATAAGGTTTTCGTATTGGTCTGACTGTGGAATGTATTCGTAGACACCTTTGCCATACGCGCAGTACAAAGCTTCTCCTGAACTGTAAAACTTGACGTTTTGCGGCTTGCTGACATAAATGTCTTCAAACATGCTCTCCAGGCCTTCAGGAGTATTGTGTGATTCTCCCGTGAGCCCATCGTAGCACCGCGCGCCTTCATACCCAAGGATTACGAACACATCATCTGACAAGGGCGCAGCTGCTAAAGTCATACCCAAATCGGAAGCGGTGTCATATTTTGCAATAACCTCCCCATTAACAGTATTAATAAGGAAAGCTTTCGAGTAATCGTAGATGAGAACTCGGTTGCTTGCTACAAAAGAAGCATATACCGCGTCAACAAAGCCGAATTCATCATCAATTTCTAGAAAGCTTCCCCCTCGCTCGATAAAAAAGAAGTGAAGAGGCGGCATAGCCTGACTGTCTATTATCTGAGCAGGCACTTCTTTCGCGATTTTAATAACAAAGCAATCGCCGTCAGCGTTGATGGCTCCCGACACAACACTTGTGGCATCAATTTCGGCTGGCAGACTATATACCGGCTCCCATGTTGCTCCTTGGTTTTCTGTTGACCAAAGGAGTGTCCGCGCGTCGTTTGCCTGTTCAAAAAGTGAAGGTTTGGAGAAGTATCCACCCGTCAAAGCATAGAGCACCCTGCCATCTTTTGAGCAAGAAATAGCTGCAATACCTTCTACAGAACCAGGAAACGCAACGCTAAACTCAGTTGCGCTTCCTGTAGTGTTGCTACTTTGCTCTATGCTCTGGCTAGAGCACCCAAAAAGCGACAACAATGCCAAGGCGGTGATTACTCTAGCTATGCTACCTATCTTCTTCATTAGCTGACTTTCTATCTGCAATACCACATACCGCTGGAGCATTTATAATAAGCTGACCTATGCTGCTGATACCACAAGGCACAGTGGTGCCAATGATACACACTCTTAAATGTTGGCACAAATCCACACCATCTGTTCAAGTTCGGGATGCTGCTCACTTGTGAGACACAAAAGCTGTGGCCGCCAGAAATGTCTCTTTGCTGCTTCTTGGTTATTCTCTTCATAATTATTCCTTTCCCACTAGATTTTACTATTCTTTATTGTTCTACAGCTGTATCACAAACGGTCAAACAGTCAATAATAAGCATGAGATGAATGAGGTTAGTCCAACCTGTCTGCCTATGTCTGCCTGCCGCCTGCAAAGCTATGATAACGCCCCCCGCCTGTCAAGCCCTAATGTGATATTGGCTCAACTCCCTTTAGTTCTATGGTGCTGTTTTACTGCGTGCCTTACTGTATAGGGACTGTAATACAAGCCGTTTTTGTCGTGCGTTTTGCGAAGCAAACCCCACTGTCATCCTGCGC
>WQXH01000084.1 GCA_009784945.1 Coriobacteriia bacterium
ACAAGAACCCTGCAGATCGCCCCCAAGACGCTGCTTCTTTTAGGGCAATGCTACAGGGGGCATCAGTGCCTGCTGCCAGCACCATTATTGCGCCCGCCGCCCCCTTCCAACAAACGCCCAGCACGCTAAAAAGCAAGAAAATGCTACCCTACGCGCTTGTGGGCGGCGTGGGAGTGCTGGTGATAGCCCTGGTGTTCGTATTTGCTAACTCAGGCGACACAGGAGCGGGCACAGAAGTAGGCGCACAAGCAGGAGTGGGAGCAGAAGAGCACGTGGTCAAGAGCATCGAAAGCGAGGTATCTTTATCTATCTTCCTTGCTGATGAAGCTGTTGATGCTGATGTAACTGCACTCATCAACTTTATACATTCTTTGCCAGGGGTATCCAACGTCACCTACATCGATAAAGATCAGGCTTTAGAAAACTTCAAGGAGATGACCGGCTCGGGTATCGTAGAGCAATTGGAAGGAAACCCCTTGCCTGCCTCTCTAGAAATAGATCTTGCTGATCCAGACCAAGTGGAGGCTGTGGCTTCTGCGATTCAATCTGAGCCGGTATATGTGAAAGTAGTAGATAATCCCGCCAACCCAGCCGACTCAATAAAGTATCGCCTGCAAAATGTAGGCGGTATGGGCGGCACAGGTCTTGAGGACGCTTTGATTTCAGTTACTGAAGTCATGAGTCAGGCATATGCAACTGCCTCTTCGCAGCTCGCAGATGATCGCGACCCAAACACGAATACCTCCTTTAACTATAATCCTGCCAATGTTCTCGATGGCAGCATTAACACTTGCTGGTGCCCGGGCAGCAATAACGCTGGAATTGGCCAATGGGTTAAAATCAATTTACCCCAGGAGGCGGAGGTGCAAGGTTTTACCATTTACAACGGGATGTGGAGGCTTGAGGATCGCCTGCAGCAAAACGCCCGAGTGCGAGGTGTTACCGTGAGCTTTTCTGATGGCAGCAGCGAGACCTTTATTCTGCAAGACCCTGTTAATGGCCAGTTTGCCAGTGGTCAGCCCGAGCGGATAACTTTTCAGAAGCCACATCCTACATATTCTGTTACCTTTACCATAGACAGTGTGTATCCTGGTTCCAGATGGGATGATACATGCATAGCTGGCATTGGACTGTTTTAAGTGGATAATAAGCCTATCATCATCTTGGTGCTGACCCTGAGCTTGGCTTTATGCGCAATAATGCCAGCTGCGTGTTTGCCCACGCCGCAATGGATGCCGATAGACGATGAACTGTCGACAAGCGCAAACGGACAGGGCATACCAGATGCAAGCAAGCCCGAAGAAGAAGCGCTCGCTGAAGATAGACCTGAATCAGAGCCCAAACCCCAATCCGAACCCGTGGTTTTGACCCTGACTCAACAGGAGGGATCGGTGTTGCCAGAAGGATTCAGCTATCTGGATGATGCCATAATCTGCGAGATTCGTTACGCTACCAGTTATAACTTCATTGGCACCCGTATAGATGGATACGAAAAGCCAGTAGGAATAATCAGCAATGAGGCTGCGCAAGCATTGCACGTAGCGGTGCAACTGGCAAGCGAGCGAGGCCTGCGACTCAAAGCCTTTGATGCCTACCGCCCTTACCGGGCACACCTGCACTTTGTGCGCTGGGGAAACGATGCCTCCGATACGCTGATGCAAGCAGAGTTTTATCCAGGAATGACTAAAGAAGACCTGTTTCGTGGATATATTGGTTATTACGGCGACCCGCATACTCGGGGAAGCACAGTAGATGTTACCTTGGTCAACGCAACGAATGGACGAGAGCTCGACATGGGCTCGCCTTTTGATTTATTTGGACCTATTTCTCATTATTACTCGCCAGACATCACGCCCGAACAAAGGGCTAATCGCCAGGCGTTGCGCGAAATTATGACAGCAGCTGGGTTTGTGCCTTACGATGGTGAGTGGTGGGAGTTTACCTTAGCAGGAGAGCCTTATCCTCATACCCACTTTGACTTTCCAGTAGCTTAACAAGAGAGAATAAAACGAGGAGTTTAAAACTATGATGGATACAATGAAACTTGGACACTTTGAAATAAGGGGATTACTTGGACACGGGGCAATGGCAAAGGTTTGGAGAGCGTGGGATCCCAAGCTCGAGCGCGAGGTTGCCATTAAGGAACCGCTCTTTGACGAGAGGCTCGACGAGGACGTACTGGCAGAGATGGGCGCACGCTTTGTAAAAGAAGGCAAAGCAGCAGCTCGCCTCAATCACCCCGGCATTGTTACTATTTATGTCGCAGACATTTATGACACAAGGCCGGTTATTGTCATGGAGCTCGTTGACGGTATGACCCTCAGCGAGATGCTCCATGCGGGCGCCCTCTCACCTCAGGTGACCCTTGATGTGCTCGATCAGCTCCTTGATGCAGTGGGCTACGCTCACTTGCAAGGCGTGGTGCACAGAGACATCAAGCCCGACAACATCTTCATAACCGCAGATGGGCGCATCAAGCTAAGCGACTTTGGTATTGCGCGAATGGATGACAGCCCTCAGGGTGCCCCAACTCAAATAGGCACCGTGCTCGGCACACCCGGCTACATGGCGCCCGAGCAGGCAATGGGCACTACCGTTGACAACAGAACCGACCTCTTTGCCATAGGCACCATTGCCTATGAGATGTTAACAGGCTCAAACCCCTTTGGATCAGGCGCAAATACCAATACCGCCTCGCTACTCTATCGTATTGCCCATGAGCCTGCACCCGAGCTTCCTGATATTGCCAGTGAGGGTCTTCCTGCTGACATCAGGCCAGCCATACTCGCAGCACTCAACAAAAACCCTCTCGACCGCCCACAAGACGCTGCCTCTTTCAAGGCCATGTTGCGAGGAGCTCCGGTTCCACGGGCGGGCATACTCTCTCCTGCTGCCTCTACGCCTGCGGATACTTCTGCGTTTGTCCCTGCAGTTACCCAAGCTGCTACCCCTACTGTGGAGCAAAAAGCACCTCATCAAAACAAGTGGCTTCCCTATGTGATTACAGCAGGTGTTGGTGCCCTGGCAACAGCTTTGATATTTCTGTTTGCCGATGCCAGTTGTGGAGGTGCCGGCGGAGGTGGGCAGTCTGGCTCTGGTGCCGGGTCATCTGGCGCAGCTATAGTGAGCTCTGCCCCTCTGCTGCCTTCGGGCGTGGACGTTGGCGATACCATCAATATGGGCGAGGTGAGTTTTGATGCTTTTCATGCGGGCACCTTTTCTGATGACATCGAGTGGCAAGTGCTGGCTGTAGAAAGCAACCGTGTGCTGGTTATCTCAAAAGACATAGTTGATTTACGGCCATATCATGAAGAGCGCAAAGATATTACCTGGGAGGATTCTGACCTGCGCAGTTGGCTTAACAATGAATTCTACGAGGGTCTACCATCAGGTTTGCAAGCTCAGATTCTTGAGGCAACTAAGGATAACCCAGATTCTGAAGCTACTTCTGGTGGCAATCCCACAGAGGACAAGGTATTCTTGCTCTCAGTTTCTGAGGCTGAGCACTTCTTTTCGTCTAACAAAAGCCGTCGAGCAGATATTAGCCTGGCAGACTCAACTCATGAGTACATGATCAATATGTGGGGCAGAGACCTTAAGGAGTATGTCAAGGAGCATGGAGGCTACCGATGGTGGCTTCGCTCACCAGGCACCAGCGGTTCTGAAAATGCAGCTCATGCCTATAGAGGCGGTAGCCTTAATGTTAAAGGTGAAGTTGCCACTCGAGGCGACTGCGGAGTGCGTCCCGCCATGTGGATAAGCAGGTAACAGAGGTTAACAGTGTCAAGTAGCAAGAATCTAGGTCCCTATGAGCTGCGCGGAGAGCTTGGCCGTGGAGCAATGGCCAAGGTCTGGAGGGCGTGGGACTCTAAGCTGCACCGCGATGTAGCAATAAAGGAACCACACTTTGACGAAAGGCTTACCCAAGATGCTCTTGCCGAACTCGGCACACGTTTTGTGCGAGAGGGCGTAGCAGCCGCACGCTTGAATCACCCTGGCATCGTCACCATATATGCTGCTGACATCTATGATGGCAGGCCAGTCATCGTCATGGAGCTGGTTGAAGGTATGACGCTCGGCGAGATGCTCCAGGCGGGAGCGCTTGCTCCGCAGGTGGCTCTTGACGTGCTTGACCAACTGCTTGATGCGGTGGCATACGCACACTCTCAAGGTGTGGTGCATCGAGACATCAAGCCCGATAACATTTTTGTGTCCAAAGACGGGCGCGTCAAGTTAAGCGACTTTGGCATTGCACGCCTTGAAGACGCTGCGCATACTAAGGCCACCCAGATTGGTACGGTGCTGGGCACCCCCGGCTACATGGCACCCGAGCAAGCAACTGGTTCTGATGTAGACAGCAGAACCGACCTCTTTGCCATAGGCACCATTGCCTATGAAATGCTCACCGGAAATAACCCCTTTGGGGCAGGGGAGAGCACCAACGCAGCCTCTCTGCTCTACAAGATAGTTCATGAGCCTGAAGCCGAGCTTCCTATAGACGTAAGTGCTGGACTGCTTTCAGACATCAGGCCTGCCATCCACACTGCTCTCAACAAAAGTCCCGATGAGCGCCCCCAAAATGCGGCAGGCTTTAAGGCCATGCTGCGCGGAGCTCCTTTAGAAACAAGGCATAGCACCGCTTCTCCTCCCGATGCTTCAAAAACTCAGCAGGCCTCAGTTAAACCCGCACCCTCAAGTAGCAAAAGAGCGCTTCCCGTGCTGGTTGCTTCTGCCGGAGTGGCATTATTAGTGTGGCTTGTGATTACTGCATCACCTGGCCAATCGGGTGGGTCGGTTCCAAGAAGCCAAGAGAGCAGTTCGGCTCCCAGTGTCTCGCTGCTGCAACATAATGACACAATTAACAAGCCAGAGTTGATACCTGCCAATGTGTCGGTTGGCAACACCCTTAATCTAGGCGAGGTGAGCTTTGCCGCCTATCATGGAGGCAACTTCTTACATGCAATTGAATGGCAAGTGTTGGCCGTAGAGGATAATCGCGTGCTGATGATATCAAAGGATATTATCGACTTGCGGCC
>WQXH01000085.1 GCA_009784945.1 Coriobacteriia bacterium
CCTTTGCCTTTGCCTTTGCCTTTGCCCTTGTCACTTGGTTGCATTTTGCGATGTGATAGAATCAATTTACAACTGTCGCGCACATGAGAGGAAGAGTCACCATGTATACGATTGAGGAAATTAGCAGCAAGGTTGCACCGATTGCAGCGTCGTATGGCATCAATCAGCTTTCAGTTTTTGGTTCTTACGCACGTAGAGATGCATCGCAACAAAGTGATATAGACTTTCGAATAGTGGACGATGGTGATTTACGTGGCCTCATAATGCTGGCAGGATTTTGTCGCGAGCTCAATGAGAGCCTCAAGGTGCCTGTTGACGTATTAACCAACGATGCAATGAGCCCAGCCTTTCTTGAACGCATAAGAAATGAAGAGGTAATCATCTATGGATGAGCTGGTGATCTTGTTAAAGCTCTTGAGAAAGGAGACTAATTCGGGGATGTTCTTCTGTTTAGCACCGTATGGATTGAACCAATTGCCCATAGAGGAATGTTTACCAACCATCCTTCGTCTCTAAAGCCAGAGAGTGATGTTCGCACGCTTATAGGCAGAGAGAATTTATCATGAGCAGCTTTGAGGCTTTTTGACTTGAGGTTTTCCTTAGCCTTTACCTCAACTGGAACAGCCTTGCCATTACATTCAATCAAAAAATCTAGTTCGTTTGCTGATGAAGGCGACGACCAGTAATGTGGCTCAAAGCCATGAGCCTTGAGCTCTTGCTCGACGTACTGCTCGGTAAGCGAACCTTTGAATTCAGTAAAGAGCGCTGAGTTTTGCAGAATGACTGAGACGTCTAGGCCGGCTAATGACCCAAGCAGGCCTACATCAAGAGTGTAGAGCTTGAATTCTGAAAATGATGCATAAGACTTCAGGGGCGCTCTTGTAGCTGAAACCAGGGAGACCTTGTGAACAACCCCATAGTCTACAAGCCACTGGATTGCTTCTTCCAGATCCTTGCCGCGAGCACCTTGCCTAACGGCACCGTAGATGAATTTCTTGTTCTCCCTTGAAAGCTGGGATGGGATCGATGCCCACACTAAACGTGCCCTCTCTAAAATACGGGCAGGCATATGCTTTGAAAAATCTCTGTCATAGTCGCGTAGAATGTTGTTTTGCAGGCGACGCACCTCGCTTAAATCTCTGTGAACCGCGTAGTCAGCAACCACTTCTGGCATGCCCCCAACACAAAAATACTCCTTGAGGTATTTGGTGAGTTCATCTGAGAACAGCGGTTCAAGCTCTTCAAATCCTGCTTGCACCAGTGCATCTGCCATGCTTGTTTTGCCCATTGCCCTCAAAAACTCATAAAAACTCAATGGGTGGAGGGTAAAGCTGTCCACTTTTCCCACAGGAAACGAAATGCCCTCATGATGCGCAACTCCAAGGAGAGAGCCAGCGGCTATTATGTGGTGCTCAGGAACCTTTTCATAGAAGTACTTCAGCGATGTGAGTGCTCGTGGCACCTCTTGTATTTCATCAAAGATAATCAGTGTCTTTCCTGGAATGATGGGAGCGTTGGACTCTATGGAAAGCTGAGAGATGATTCTTGAAATGTCAAAGTCACCAGAAAACAGATGCCGCATACGTTCATTGTCGGTAAAATCAATACTTGCCACATGCTCGTAGTTGGCTGCGCCAAAAGCCTCCATCAGCCATGACTTTCCCGTCTGCCTGGCACCATAGATTATAAGCGGCTTTCTGTTTCTTTGCGTCTTCCAAACAACGAGTTCATCCATGAGGCTTCTTTGCACGATAATCACTCTCTCTAGTCTCAAATAGAAGCTGATTATAGCGAATACCCCGTTAATGTTCCAGCTAACTGCATTTTTCCCTCGATAATTGCAGTTATTGGGCGCATATACCGAAACACTTCAACAATAAGATCCTGCTGCATTGCTGCGTAATTCGGTCATTGACTGACAGTGCATTTCCGGAGGGTTACGAGTAATAATGTCAAAAAAACCAGGTAAAAACTCTTGCTCTTTTACCCACAATAAGATTCGCGCTACGCTTATTCAGGACTTTGTGGAAGCTAATATCCACACTGCCACCAAGTTTTGCAAAGGCCAACGAGATCACCCAGCGCTTATTAGCTCAACTAAGTTATAACGCCGTAGAAGCTTGCGCTATTGCGCAGCTTCTGAGGAGCAGGGCAGGAGGCTAATCTCCCGCCCTGCTACCGCTGTCTTTACCTCTTAATAAACTTTGGCGTCGCCGATGGCGTGGTGATGTTTGTATTTGTTAATAGATTACTCCCCGCATTGGTTTCCTTGATCCATTTGTGTGGTGACATCCAGAAATGGGGCTTTGCGGATTCGGCTCTAATCCCCTCATATATGTGGGGTTTAAGCCGGGGTTATACATACCCTCCCAGGGACCCAAATATTCGATTGCATTGTAAGTGCGTAGCCACAAACTAATGATACTAAATATCAGGCATCCCTCTGCAAAAAGGTTTCTCTATTGCTAGTGGCATTGTTATCATTCTCTTGTTGCCACTAGCTGCGATTCACTCAGGTTGTTTGCAATTTCGATTTGATGGCTCAAAGCTTCTTTATGTCAACAAAGAAGCGAAGTGCTTCAAGGTATCCTTCGAATCCCTGGCCGGTTATGGTGGCTTGGCAGGCGGGGCGAATATACGACACTTTTCTGAAATCTTCTCTCTCGTCTGGGTTGGTGAGATGGACTTCTATGGTAGGCAGACCCACCGCCTTTATGGCATCAAGCAGGGCAATGCTGGTGTGTGTATAGGCAGCAGGATTGATGATGATTGCATCCATGGTACCGTAGGCACCTTGGATGGCATCGACGAGGGTGCCCTCACAGTTTGACTGCACAAAGCTCACCACTATGCCCAGGCGCAAGGCCTCAGCCTCAATGAGGCTTACCAGGTCGTCGTAGCTTGCCTCGCCGTATAGCTCGGGCTCGCGTATGCCAAGCAGGTTAAGGTTAGGGCCGTTGATGACGAGTATATGCATTGAATTCCTCCCAAATGCTTTGTGCGGTTTGCTTGGGCGTACCCGAGTTATCGATGACGGCATCTCTAAAGCGAGTGTACAGGGGTAGGCGCTCTTGGTAAAGCTCGCCGAGGTTTACGTTTTGAGAGAGAGGTCTACCCTCTCGCGCAAGCTGTGAAGGGTGTCTCGTGAGATGATAAAGGCGGCCGTTTTGGTGCAGGGGCGCGTAGTTGCGCTCATGCTTGATGATGCCGCCGCCGCATACAATGATCTTGCCAGTCATTGTGCCATAGTAGGCAGCCCTCTCGCTCTCGATGCTGCGAAAGGCTGCTTCTCCCTGCTCGGCAAAAATTGTGGGAATGGGCATGCCGGCAGCTTTTTCTATCCTCTTATCCAAATCGATAAGCTCTCTGCCTGTCATCTGCGCCAGGGCTGCGCCTACTGTGGACTTGCCGCTTCCGGGCATGCCAATGAGTACGATGTTTTCTTTTTGCGCATTGATGAGCCCGATGATGCGCTCTATTTGTTCATCTGCAATCCTCTGGCCCAAGAAAAGCTCTTCTGCTGCCTTGGCCTGAGCTACCAGCATAGACAAGCCGCTTGCACTGGGTATACCGCGCTGCTCAGCCTGTATGATGAGGGCGGTGCGCAGGGGGTTGTAGACCAAGTCGAGCACGCCCTCACAGTGAGGAAAGTAACTCAAGTCCACTATTGAGCTTCCTACGCTTGCTGGATGCATGCCTACGGGGGTGGTGTTGATGAGGATCTCTGCATCATGGTGCTTGGCAAGGTTGTTGTAGTTGTGCTCCCCGCTTCTCGATACGGTCGTGATGCTTTGAGCCTTTGTTTGCTCAACCACGTAACGCACTGCGCCAGAAGAGCCACCGCTGCCAAAGATGAGCACTTTTTTATCAGTAAAGTCGATGCCAGCCCGCTTGGCCATGTATTGAAAGCCGTAGGCATCGGTGTTGTGCCCGTGGTGCCCCTCAACAGAGGTGGTGATGGTATTGACGCTGCCAACAGCCTTTGCCTCTGGGGAGAGTGTCGTGCAATAGGACATGACGTCTTTTTTGTAAGGGATGGTTACGTTGAGAAGATCAATATGCGCAGACTTGAAGAGCGAGCCGAGCTGCTCGGGTTCCAGTTCGTACAAGCCGTAATCCGGATTACCTAACTCTTGGTGGACGAACACCGAAAAGCTATGCTTGAGCGTACGCCCGAGTAATCCATTGACTTTGTTTGTCACTTGGCGCTGCCTGTCTTGCCGTTGCCCAAGCTGGGATAAAGCTGGAGCTGGCGCTCCTTGGACAGCTGCATAAGCTTGCAGAAAAACGCATGCACCAGGCACTCGTATTGCCCTGCATTGGCAAGCGCCCTTTGAAGAACTGCCTGCTCGCGCTCTATGTTTTCCAGGGGGAGATTGTGCGCTACTTTATACTCGGCAACTTGCTCGGACAGACTCATTCTTTCAATAAAGGCATTGAGGATGTCTTCGTCTATCTCGTCTATCTTGCTTCTGATTTCGTTAATGTCCATGAGCTTGCTCCTTTATTGTTGCTTAGGATTGCGGCTCAGAGGCCGCAATGACGGGGGCGAGGCCGCAATGACGGGGGCGAGGGGGCAATGACGGGGGCGAGGCCGCAATGACGGGGGCGAGGGGGCAATGACGGGGGTGTTCTGATTCGTTAATGTCCATGTGCTTGCTCCTCTATCAGTATGTCCAGTATTACCAGAGCAGCAACGGCTTCTACTACCGGAACTGCTCTGTGGGCTACACAGGGATCATGGCGACCTTCAATAGTGAGCTCAACGGGCTCGCCCGTAGAAAGATTA
>WQXH01000086.1 GCA_009784945.1 Coriobacteriia bacterium
ACTGGCGCCCCGCTCAACGCCCTCGCCCCCCTCGGTGTTCGAATCCCTCACTCTTAAAACAATAGACACTTGCCACTACTGCGTAGTAACAAGTGTCTATTGTGGTGCGCCGTGAGGGATTCGAACCCCCGACGTACTGATTCGTAGTCAGGCCCTCTATCCAGCTGAGGTAACGGCGCAAGGTGTACAATTATAGCCCATGCACACGATGCGTCAAATGTTAGAGTGAGATTTGTTATAAGATAGCAAGATTACTGGTTACTAGTCAGACTGTAGTCCGTCATTGCGGCCTCCGAGCCGCAATCTAACCAAAATGCGTCTCAGATTGCGGGTCAAGCCCGCAATGACGAATTGGGTCTGATCAGTAACGATTACTGTACACATCAATTTTATTTGGAGGAAACGAATGAGCAATGCATTAGTTGGAATAATTATGGGATCAAAAAACGACATGGAAGTTGTGCAGGCATGTGCCGATCAACTGGAAGAATTTAATGTGCCTTACGAGATGCTGGTGGCCAGTGCTCATCGCAACCCAGACAAGGTTCATGATTGGGCGAGCAATGCACAGGAAAGAGGCATGCGTGTTTTGATTGCAGCAGCGGGTAAGTCTGCTCACCTGGCTGGTGTAGTAGCTGCCTTTACTACGCTTCCTGTCATCAGCATTCCTATCAAGACGAGCGACCTGGGCGGCCTTGACAGCCTGCTGTCCATGGTGCAAATGCCCGCAGGAGTGCCGGTTGCCTGTGTTGCCATCAATGGCTCCAAGAATGCAGCCATCCTTGCCACGCAGATTCTGGGCACCTCAAATGAGGAGT
Organism: Coriobacteriia bacterium; assembly: GCA_009784945.1. GTDB lineage: Bacteria > Actinomycetota > Coriobacteriia > Coriobacteriales > UBA8131 > WQXH01. The sequence goes on from WQXH01000086.1 coordinate 819, forward strand.
ATAGCAAGACCCTCAAGGACTTTAAAGAAAAGATGGCGCAGGGCTAGAGCCAGCAGCTTAAAGAGAGTACCGCTCAAAGACCACAATGACGATGCTTAAGATCGCAATGACGCTAAGACTGCGAGTTAAAGCCCAAAGCAATCTGGAGCCAAACGAGGAGAATCAGTGGAGTTTGTTGAACTCATAAAGGCAGCGCTAATTGGTATAGTGCAAGGTATCACGGAATGGCTTCCCGTTTCGTCTACTGGTCATATGATTTTGTTTGATGAATTTGCCGAGCTTGCGGTGTCTGACAAATTCAGAGGCTTCTTTTTGGTGGTCATTCAACTGGGCTCAATCTTTGCGGTCTTGGTGCTCTATCACAAAAAGCTCAACCCCTTCTCGCCTGCAAAAAACGATGAAGAAAAGAAGAAAACCTGGATGCTTTGGCTCAAGGTCATTGTTGCCTGCATTCCTGCGGCCATCGTAGGCATCCTCTTGGACGACTGGGTTGAGGAGAATTACTACACGGCGGTCACGGTGGCCATCGCACTGATTTTTTATGGAATAGCTTTTATCATAGTTGAACGCATCAAGGAGGGCGGCAAACTGCCGGGGCCGCTTGCCAGGCTTGCTCAGGGCAGAGGCGAGCCCGCTGCCAAGGCAGATAAGTCTGCTGGTAGCACATATAAGCCAAGCTCTGTTGTAGGACGGCATTCGCCTGAGGCACTTGAGGCCAGAGCCTCCGAGCTCGGCGTTGACAGATTGTCGTCGGCACTACAAGAGCCACAAGGGAGTCAAGGAGACGTTGTTCCGGAGGCTTTGCAGGGTGTCAGGAAAAGCGTCCCCTTGACACCTTCCAAGGGCGATGCAGTAACCAGTGTTGACGAGTTGGGCTTTGGTCGCGCCTTGGGCATAGGCGCTTTTCAGTGTCTTGCTGTGGTTCCGGGCACTTCGCGCAGTGGTTCCACCATCCTTGGCGGTAGAATCTTAGGAGTAAGCCGAGAGGCAGCAACGGAGTTTTCCTTCTTCCTCGCCATTCCCATCATGTTTGGATGGAGCTTGCTCAAAGCAGTGAGGGCCTTTGTCTTTGATGATCTGGCAATCTCAACGACCGAGTGGGGCATCCTTGCTGTGGGCGTTGTGGTGGCCTTTGTGGTGAGCGTCTTTGCCATCAAGTTCCTGATTGGCTACATACGCAAGAATAGTTTTGAGATATTTGGCTGGTATCGCATTGCGCTTGGCATCATCGTATTGCTGTTCTTTGCGGTTACGGGACAGCTGTTTGACCTACAGTAACAGGGCAGCTGCCTGTGCTCCGGCTGCTTTGCCGTCGGCAACTACTCCCTCAATATAACTGTGCACGCGACGAGCGTTTCCAGCGCAAAAAAGCCAGGAGCGAGAAGGCTGCCCCAGCCAGACTTGTTGCAACAGTTCTGTTTCTGGGATGAGGCCAACGCTCACAATAAGCGTATCGCAGGCGAGCTGCTGTGTGCTATTTGTTGTAAGGTCACGGATTTCCACTCCCTCTAAGCGCCTCGAACCAAAGACCTGGCTTATCGTGCTTTGGGAGAGGAGCGCAATATTATGAGCATCCACGTAGCAACTACGATTGTGTTTGAGGCCGGTGACTTCTGTGGCTTGTTCAATCAAGGCCAGAACCTGCATGCCCTTTTGGGTGAGGGTATGCGCCATGACCATACCCACGTCACCGCTGCCAAGGATAACGATGCGCTCTCCAACACTCCAGCCCTGGAGGTTGAGCATACGCTGAGCAGCGCCTGCGGTAAATATACCGCTGGGCCTTGTGCCAGCTATGGGCAATGCGCCAAAGGGTCGCTCTCTACAGCCGCCTGCAAAGATAAGAGCCTGGGGCTCAATGACGCAGACTCCAGAAGGCCCCCTTAAGCTTATCAGGCGCGTAGGCGTAATTGAGGTAACCGTCGTATTAAGCAACACAGGAAATGCGCGCTCATTACACTCTCTCAGCAGAGGAGCGAGAAACTCTGGGCCGCTGAGGGTTCCTCCGTGCTCACGGTTGCCAAACCCGTGGTGAGAGCATTGTGGGAGTATGCCTCCAAGGGCATTGAGGCGGTCTACGAGGAGGATGTCACTTGCATGAACGCCAGCATCATGTGCTGCAATGGCAGCCGACAAACCTGCTGCACCACCTCCGATGATAAGGAGGCGAGGGTCTGTCAGCTGGTGCGCCAAGGGAGTCAGGGGGACGCGGGGTGACAAGGGGACGGGGCGTTTGTCACCTTCCTGATAAGGTGACAAACGCCCCGTCCCCTTGTCACCCCGCGTCCCCCTGACTCCCTTGGCGCACCAGCTGACGATCCAGGAGCCCGTGCGGTCTTTTAGGATATCGGCGGGGTGGCATCCAAGTTCTTCAGCAAGCAGCAACATGACGCGCTCCATGCAGAAGCTGCCTTGGCAACGCCCAAGCCCAGAGCCGATGCGTCGCTTGAGTCCGTCTACGGTGCGAGCTCCCAGCTTGGAGCGAATAGCAGCGCGAGCTTCGCCATAGGTAAGCTGTCTACAACGGCAGAGGATTTCGTTGTCTGAGTGGTGTGTCAGGGGTGCGGGGCTGGGACAGAGGGGGACGGGGCTCGTGTCCCAATCGGCGTTTGAGCCCACGGGGACACGAGCCCCGTCCCCCTCTGTCCCAGCCTCGATTCCGCTCATACCTAGATACTCCTCTACCATGTTTGCTACGTGGGAGCCGATGCCGTCTGCACAGGTGAGACCAGGGGTTTTGATGCCGGCCACGTTGAGAAGTCCAGGACAGTTCTTTGCCCAGGCTATATGGAGGTCATGAATGCTCTTGCTGCTTACGTCCACTTCGCCCTTTGCATGTGCCTCTGCCCAATGGATGGAGGGGCGAACCGTACCAAAGCTGCGGATGGTCTGGTCTAGAGGCAGATCTGGAAAGACCTTCAGGCTTTGCGTGGCAACGAAGTCCAGTCCTCTGGACTTGCTTGGATAGCCTGGCTCAAGACAGACCTCTGACTGATCCAATATATCCTCAGAGGGGCCGAGCATGACCGCCCCGCCAGTAGTGGGAACAAAGGTAGACCCCTTGCCTTTTTCTTCTGGCTCGAAGAAAACAATATGACGAGGATGATTGCTTTTTGCTTCGTCCAGCATCAGATAACTGCCGCTTGAAAGAACAAGCCTGAAGCTCACAGGAGCCACCAACTCGCTCACCTGGTCTGCGTTAACCCCGGCACAGTTAATGACCACAGGCGCAGCAAAGGTGTTGCCATTAGAACAGCTCACGACAAAGCCGCTCTCAATTGTCACTGCCTTGTGCTCAAGAAAGAGTTCGGCATCATAGGAGAGGGCATCTCGAGCTGCTGCCAAACAAAGATGCCAAGGATTGACGGTGCCAGTCGTTGGGGCGTAGAGGGCAGCACAAACAGCAGAAGAGATTTTAGGCTCCAACACTTGCGCCTCAGCAGAGTCGATTAAGCGGAGCCCAGGCACCCCATTTTGCAGACCCTGCTCAAGCTTGTCTTTGAGAACCTTTTGAGCACGTTCTCCCGTGGCAAGCATCAAAGAGCCAGGCCTCTCAAATTTGACCCCCAGACCATCACAGAGCTGCTCAAAGGAGGCGTTGCCCTTTACGGTGAGCTCTGCCTTGAGTGTGCCCGGTTTCATGTCATAGCCTGCATAAACTATGGCGGTGTTGGCGCGAGAGATTCCCATGCTCACATCGTTTTCTTGCTCAAGCAAAGCTACTCGGTAGCCTCGCCTTGCGAGATGGCGAGCCGCAAAGCAGCCCATGAGTCCGGCTCCAATGATGATGACATCATATTTCTTCACAATAGAAGCATCCTTTGCTGGCACGATGTTACAGAAAACCACTGATAGATGGTACAGGGCACCTGCATGGTTTGTAAAGCGCAATTGCAGATGAGAGGGGGCAG
>WQXH01000087.1 GCA_009784945.1 Coriobacteriia bacterium
AGGGAAGGTGACAAAAGGTGACAAGGGGACGGGGCGTTTGTCACCTTGTCATGACAAGGTGACAAACGCCCCGTCCCCTTGTCACCTTTTGTCACCTTCCCTGTCGCCTGCCGTCCCCTTGTCGCCTGCCGTCCCCTTGTCGCCTGCCGTCCCCTGTTAGCTATTCTGTGTCAAACTCACCGCGCATATCTACGGTTGCAAAACCTTCCAGGGGCAATTGAACGGGTAGTCCGGTTTGCTGGCTTTTATACATCGCTAAAATCACCTCAAGCGCCATACAGCCAGCCTCAGCATCTATATAAGGCGCCCTACCCTCGGCAAGCGCCTCCTTCATATCTTTATAGAGCAAGATGTGCCCGTTGCCGTACACATTCTCGACTTGCTCAGTAAAGCCTGCCCAGTCATCCTCGCCTTCGACAGAATCAGCAAAATTCCAAACCTCTATCTTGTTGGCAGAAACTCCGCCAAGTTTTACGGTGCCCGTCTCTCCAAAGATGCAAAGCGTCTCCTCAAGGTTTTCTGGAAAGATATTCGTAGTTCCTTCAATCGTTGCCACCGCGCCACTTTCAAAAGAAACTACCGCTACGCCCAAGTCCTCTCCTTCGATGTAGTCATGAAAGCGTTGGCGGGTTTGAGCATAGACCGTCGTGGGCCTGCTATTCATCATCCAAAGCAGCAAATCGATGCCATGCACGCATTGATTCATGAGGCAGCCGCCGTCTTGCGCCCAAGTGCCTCTCCAGCTTGCCAGCTGATAGTAATCGAGCCCTCTGTTCCAGCGCACCTGAACACTGCCGTGAGAGAGCTTGCCAAACCTCCCCGCCTCAACAGCTCTACGCAGTATCTGCACCGCATCGTTGTACCTGTTTTGGTGACAGGCAGAAACGAGCACACCCGCCTCCTTGGCCTTTTGAGCTATCATCTTGGCCTCGTCAATAGAGAGCGCGAGAGGCTTTTCTATGATGAGCGCTTTTTTGGCCGCAATGCAGTCGAGTGCCATGCGCGCATGCAAATTACTCGGCGTAGTAATGGCCACCAGATCAATCTCCGGCTCTTCGCGCAGCATATCTTGATAATTGGCATAGCGCTTGATTGCGTCGTTACCCAAGAGGTCAAACTTGGAGAGCAGATCCTCAATGTTATCCTCACGAATATCGCAAAGTGCTACTATTTCGTAACCGTTTTCCAGAGCAGCATTAAGATGATTTATCGAAATCCTACTGCAACCAATGATTCCATACTTCATAGTTCCACCTTTCATCGAGAAAAATCTATTCCAAATTGAGCTTATTTTTCATCAAGCGCTTGGTGTAGAGGAAAAACCCTACCACCAGGGCAGTAAGAAACACCAAAGCAGACAAGAGAACGAACTGGATTGCTCCAAACACGTCCCAACCATAAGGAGGGTTAGAACTGCTGGAGAACTCAGGCATAATGAAGAAGATGTAAAGAAGAAAGCTAATCCCCACAACAATCTGAATGATAATACCTATAGCAATGTAGACTCCGATTCCTGCCAGGACTTTATGGGTTTTTGCAGTAACCGCTCCAATAGTGAGCGAGACATATACCTGCAAAAGGCTCGCCAGCACTGCCAAAATGCAAACGGCAATAAACTCTAGCATCATTAAGATAACTATTAAATCCACAGTATCTAAACCGCCTGTAAGCCACTCATATAAGGCAACTAAGAGGCCCATGAAAGAATCGTCAAAGTAACTGGCAGAATATACAAAATATGTAATGAGAAAAGCGGTAAGCGCAACAATAACCGTGTTGATGAGAAGCCACGTAAACCCAGAAATAGTCTTTGACAGAAGGTGCTGTACTGCGGTAGCCGGTAGAGTAAAGGCAAGATAGCCTTCATCACGGTAAAAGCTTTGATAAAAGTGCTTGCAAACAAGAAAGAGTGTTACCCCAAACGAGGCATATACCAGGGTAAGTAGACCCCAGACCATCATGGTTGATGCGACAGACAGCATGTCCGTATAGCTAAATGCCGAGGAGCTACTGAAGCTGGTGTAATTGCTGCCATAGCTACTGGTGGTGTTAACCGTGCTTAGTCTCGAGAGAATGCAGCCCACTATCGAAGCAAGAAGCACTCCCCCCTGCAGGGGAAGCATAATGCGATTAAGTGCCCTAAAGTCGTATTTAAGAAGTTTGCCTAACACCTAAACGCCTCCCCGAAGTACGCATCGAGCTACACACAGCTCCCTTAATCCAAATTGAGTTTGTTTTCTATCAAGTGCTTGGTATAGAAGAATGATCCTGTCACAAAGGCGGCAAGAAACGCCAAGGTTGGCAAGATGATGAGCTGCGCAATACTAAACCAGCTCTCCTCAAATGAGCTTTGAGTAAAAAACTCAGCCATCAGGAAGACAAAAAAGGAAAGAGCTATCCAAACAATGATCTGAATCACGACATATATGGCAATATAGATTCCGATTCCGGCTAAAACCTTATGAGTTTTTGCTATAACTGCTCCAATAGTGAGTGACAGATACACCTGCAACAAACTGGTCAGCACACCCAAAAGACAAAGAACAATGAGCTCGAGTGCCACAATGGCTCCAAAAGCATTGCCCATAAACGTATATGCTTCATTTACAGCGCCAATAATATAACTAAAGCCTTCTTCAACAAAGCCAAAGGATGGAACCAAAAAAGCAGCAAGCATGAGAATGAGCATATTAATGAGAAGCCAGGTGGATCCAGAAACAGTCTTAGAGAGAAGGTTTTGTGTAGCGGTAACCGGTAGCGTAAAGGTGAGATAGCCTTCATCGCGGTGAAAGCTTTGATGGTAGTGCTTGCCTGCAAGAAAGAGTGTTACCCAAAATGAAGCGTATGCCAAGGTAAGGAGGCCCCAAGCCATCATGGTTGATGCGAGAGACAGCATCTCTGTAAGGGGAAACGCCGAAGCGCTGTCGTAGCTATACATACTGCTGCTCGTGCTGTTTGCAAAGCCTTCCATGCCAAGTCTCAAGAGAATGCAGCCTACTATCGAAGCAAGAAGTACTCCCCCCTGCAAGGGGAGCATGATGCGATTGAGTGCCCTAAAGTCGTATTTAAGAAGTTTTCCTAACACCTAAACGCCTCCCTGAAGTAAGCATCGAGCGAGGGCCAGCCAGCCTCATATACGGCCGAGACTGGCCCGGCAGAGACAATTTGCCCGCGATTGATAAAGATATAGTCATCCAAAACGCTTTCTACGTCGGTTATCAGATGCGTAGAAATAACGTTGGCAGCACTGCGATCATAGTTTGCGATGATGGTGTTGAGGATGTACTCACGAGCAGCAGGGTCAACCCCAGCAATAGGCTCGTCAAGAAGATAGAGCTTGGATCTGCGTGCCATCACCAAAATGAGTTGCACCTTTTCCTTGGTGCCCTTAGAAAGCTTGCTGAAGTACGCAAGAAGTGGCACTTGCAAATCGGCAAGCATGCTGAAGGCACGAGCTCGATCAAAATCTTCATAAAAGCTCTCGAAGTAGTCAAGTGCGTCTGCAACCTTCATCCAGTTGCTGAGATAGGTTCTCTCTGGCAGATACGATACCAGCGCCTTGGTCTTTGCACCTGGGCTCAGGCCACAAATCTTTACCTCTCCATGAGAAGGAGTCAAAAGACCCGCCACAGTCTTAATGAAGGTAGTCTTGCCCGAGCCATTAGGACCTAAGAGCCCCACTATTCTGCCTGGGTACAGCTTCAGCGAAACTGGTCCTAAAGCAGGAAAGGCGTCGTAGCTTTTAATCAGGTCTTGACACTGCAAAACCGGCATAGGCACAGACGCTGGGTTTTGCGGCAGAGCTTGCCAAGCTGCCTGTTGCAGTGATACATCTGCTGCGTATGGGTGAGCCGATGCAAAGGCCTGCGGCAGAGGCGGCTGAGCTTCCTCCAGTGACGCAGGCAAAGACTCAGGTTCATCTGATGAAGGGGGCACTTGACTTTGCGCAGCATCCTCTACAGGCAGACCGGATGGTGCTGGATAGCTTACCTGCAGAGGCTCCGGGGTTTCCCGCTGAACCATAAACACCTCATTTCTCTGATTTATCTTACCAGTATGCCAGAGATAGAGCTTTGATGCCACCGAGAGGTCTTTGGGCCAGCTGAGGACATAGGTGACAGGGGGACGGCAGGTGACAGGGGGACACAGGTGACAAGGGGACACAGGTGACAGGGGGATGCAGGTGACAGGGAAGGTGACAAAAGGTGACAAGGGGACG
>WQXH01000088.1 GCA_009784945.1 Coriobacteriia bacterium
ATTGGCTCAACTCCCTTTAGTTCTATGGTGTTGTTTTACTGCGTGCCTTACTGTATAGGGACTGTAATACAAGCCGTTTTTGTCGTGCGCTTTGCGAAGCAAACCCTCTGTCATCCTGCGCGTCGCGAAGCAAACCCTCTGTCATCCTGTGTGTTGCGAAGCAAGCTCCCTGTCATCCTGCGCGTTGCGAAGCAAACCCCACTGTCATCCTGCGCGTTGCGAAGCAATGTTGCAGGATCTACACGCATTGCAGGCAAAGCAAGTAGCCCAGAGGGACGGGGCTGGTGTCCCATTTTACGCTTGTTTGGGACGCAAGCCCCGTCCCCTTTGTCCCAAAGCTCTGTCCCAGAGGGAGTGACAAGTGGAGGGAGTGACCGGAGCTCACGAAACTCTGAAGCTGGAGACTGCTGGCATTGCCGGAAATTGCTGGTTGTAAATAACGGAATATCTGAGTTATACTACTCCATATTTAGGAGTGCCTTGCATTCGGGCTTGCGTCAGCGACTCTCATCTGCCGTTAAACCGCTGCTGGTACCTTGAGAGAAGGAGTGTTCATGCCGCTTACGGAGCCTGGCTACAGGCAGCGTTTGATAGACACAGAAGTCGCAGACTCGCTAAGAGTTTTTGGCGCAGTGAGTATCGAGGGGCCAAAATACTGCGGAAAAACCTGGACGGCACTCAATCACGCGGAAAGTGTCATTTATATCGCTGACCCTGCTGGCGGATTTGCCAACAGACAGCGAGCAGAACTTGACCCTTCCCTGATTTTGCCAGGACCTCAACCTAGATTAATAGATGAGTGGCAAGACGTTCCTGGTATCTGGGACGCTGTGCGTTTTGAGGTTGACCGAAAGCAGGAGAGGGAAAGGTTTATCCTGGCAGGGTCAACCATGCCACCAGAGTCTGGCAGGCAGCACAGTGGAGCAGGTCGCATCGACACGGTTTACATGAGAACCATGACCTCACTTGAACTGGGCTTCTCAAATGGCAGTGTTAGCCTCTCAGGTCTTGCCAGTAATAATGACGTGCCCGTAGGAGATTCTGCAACCACCCTTGACTCACTTATCGACAGGATTGTACGCGGTGGCTGGCCAGAGGCAGGGAATCTGCCCACCGCCCTAGCAATGAAGATACCCGACAGCTATCTGCTCCGATTAATCAATCAGGATATGGTTGAGCTGGACAGCATCGCGCGAGACCCGCAAAAAGTGCGTCTTACCATCAACTCTTTGGCGAGGAGCACTGCTACCATGGTAAAACCCTCAACGATTGTCAAAGACATCAGTGCGGACAATCAATCAATAGCCCGCGAGACCGTTACTGAATATCTCAGCGCTCTGCGTAGGCTTTACGTCTTAGAGGAGATTATGGCCTGGTCACCAAATTTCTGTTCGCGCAAGCGCTTGCGCCAAACCCCAAAGCGGATGCTAGCTGACCAATCCCTAGCAGTGGCAGCCTTAGGGCTTACACCTGAAAAGCTCAAGACTGACCTGTTTACCTTGGGGTTCATGTTCGAGTCCATGTGCCTGAAAGACCTTTTGGTTTATGCATCGTATACGGGAGCCCGCGTCTATCATTACGCCGATGACAGCGGCATGGATGCAGATGCAATCATCGAATTTCGAGATGGGTCGTGGCTGGGCATCGAAATCAAGCTTGGCCATAACCAAGCAGAGGAAGCCGCACAAAAGCTTATCAAACTCCAAAACAAGCTGGTTAAGGCAGGCGCAGAGCCTGCTTGTGCCCTGGTTGTCATTACTGGGCTCTCCAGTTTCTCGCACAGGCGCAAAGACGGAGTCAGCGTAATACCGCTAGACTGCCTTGGAGTTTAGTCAAACGACAAGGGCAAAACTTCGTGGGCGTAATCAGTGGTCCTAGCCCAGGGGGACGGGGCTGGTGTCCCATTTTACGCTTGTTTGGGACGCAAGCCCCGTCCCCTTTGTCCCGTTTAGGCTCTTGCTATCACGCTTCTGGAGATTCCTGTTGCGCTTTCTAATTGGCGGACTGTCAGTCCTTTGTCTTTTAGCTTTCGCAGCTGATCGTTTCTTTGTTTCTTGTCAAGTCGTATGAGTGTTCTTGCCCTGTTTTGACCAACTACGCTTTCTATGAGCTCAAGGGCTTGTCTGTCAGTTTTTGTGGGCTCTATTGAATTGACAAAGTCTGGATACTCTTCCTTTTCTCTCGTCACAAAGTCGGCAAACGCTTGTCGTGCCCTCTCGGGGCTTTCATCAAACATTGACAGTACAAATACGGTGTCCGTGATGCCCGTGCCATTGAGATAGTCATGATAACTTGTCCAGTGCGCAACAGATCTGCCTATCTTCATGGGGTTTTGGTGAATGTATCGGACGACAGCAAGCAGCTGAGAGTCGCTTTGAATCACCTCGCTACAAAAGCGGTCTTGGAACAATGGGCCAATTCGACCGTGCCTACGGTTATACCAGCCTGCATAACCAGAATTCAGTCTAAGCATGAGCTTTGAGAGAGAAGTATCGTCGTTTGGCTCAAAAAGGAGAAGGTGCGCGTGATTGTCCATTATACAAAAAGAGAGGAGCTCTATTGAAAGCTGCTGCTTGAGATTACTGAGGCGTCGAAGGTACTCCTTCTTTTCGTCCGATGCAAGGAAGATTGCCTGTTTGTTTATTCCTCGCACCATTACGTGGTATGAACCTGTTGAGCTGATTTGGCGCATTATTCTTGTCATGGCAAAACTCCTCTTCCTTAAACTAGCCTAAAGCCCTCTCCACTTAGCATAGCAGGTCAGTCTAAACTGGAGCTTAACCAGCTCTCACCCAAAACTAAATTCGCTGCTTGGAAAGTGTTTGAAAAAAGTTTAGATTGCGCAAGCGCGGGACAGGGGGACGGGGCTGCTGTGTTAGAGGCAGCTCTCCCCACCCCTTGATGCTATGCCTCATCGCTCATTCCTTGAATGATTGTTGCAATGGCGTCGGGCGAGGGTAGCAAGGAGCTTAGCTCATCGGGCAGACTGTCGTAGTAAGAATATGTTGCCACCCCAATGGGCATCTTTGATGCCCTGAGAGCGTACTCGACTCTTGTTCGCTTTTTGTTCTTGCAAATCACAATGCCTATTGAGGGATTTTCATCAGGCAGTTTGACTAACTCATCCAAGGCAGACAAGTAGAATTGCATTTTTCCTGCATATTCAGGTAGGAACTCTCCTGTTTTTAACTCGATGGCAATGAGGCATCTCAGTCTCCTGTGAAAGAGCAACAAGTCGATGAACCAGTCATCGCCAGCAGCATCAAGGTGATATTGGTTGCCAATGAAGCTGAAGTCGCCTCCCATCTCCAGTAGAAATGCTCTGATGTTATTAATAATGCCCGCTTCAAGTTTTGCCTCACTATGCTCTATACCTAGCTCGATGAACCCAAAGTTATAGTCATCCTTGACGGCAAGCTTGGCCTGTAGACGGTACTCTTCAGGAACAGCTTCATCAAAGTTGGTCTGATTAGATAGATACTTTTCAAATGCTTTGTTTTCGATATTGTTAATCAGCACATTCTTGGTCCACCCATAGCGCTTGGTCATTCTTATATAGAACTCTCGCTCCTTTGGATCTTTGCATTTTTGCATGATGACAACGTTTTTCTTCCATCCAATTTCGACTAGAAGCGGCGGCAAAGGAGCAAGTTGCATTTCTGCACCCAATGGGTGCAGAAATGGATGGGCACTTACTGAATCAAGAAACGGAGAGCTTTGATCTTGTGAATACTCAACATAAAACCTTCTCATGAGCCACAAGTTTCTTGCTGAGAAACCCTGAACATCAGGGAATTCTTTCTGAAGCTCCTTGGCTAAAACCTCAACTACAGAATTGCCCCACCCTCTCTCACGCTGCTGGCGCTCTATTTCTCCACCTATCTCCCAATACAATTGCAATAGTTCCGTATTTACGTGCTTCATCGCCTCGTACTGTCGATGATAAATGAGGTTCTTTATCTCCTTAATAAAGGAGCTGTACTCAGCAATGCCATTTTCCATAGTCAGCCTTTCTGCTGCAAGTGTGGCTCTTCTGGAATCTAGCCTACCAAATCAACCTAAATTTCTCCCAAACCAGGTCTAAACGCAAACTAAACTGGTTGTCAGAACTTAACCATTTCTCAATAGAATCTAAACCGAGAGGATTGCTGAAGTCATTGAACGTTGGCAGCTGAGCTTTGGTTTATTGAGGCGCTTGATGAGAG
>WQXH01000089.1 GCA_009784945.1 Coriobacteriia bacterium
AAAATGATCCTCCCGCAGTGCCACCCGTGGTGCCGCCTGCACAGCCGCCTGTAGTGCCACCCGCGAAGCCACCGGTTACACCCCCACCACCAGTTGTGCCACCCGCGCAGCCTCCGGTAGTGACGCCCGTGCAGCCACCGGTTACACCTCCATCAGTAGTGCATCCACCAGCAGTACAACTACCACCACCATCGTCTGAGCAGAAGCCAGTAACACCTCTTACAGTAACACCACCACAAAGCACGCCACCGGCTGTGCCAGCAGCAGTAACCCCTGTGCCAGAGCAGCAGCCACAAAAGACCTTTACCATTACCTTTGTTGACCACAACGGCACGGTGCTGTATACCACTGAGGTAGAAGAAGGCGGAACCGTTGTAGCGCCAGGCAGCCCAAGCCGCTCGGGATTTTCCTTTACTGGCTGGGATCAGCCCTCAAGCGCCTGGACAAATGTTTCAGCCGATGCAACGGTTCAAGCTGTGTATGATGACGCGGTAGTAACTACAGCTCCTATCAACATAGCTGAGTCAAGCGCCCCTGCTGTTACTCCAGCAGAAGAGTTTGCACTGGCTGCACAAGAGCAGAACATACTGAGCATTATCGTGCCCATTACCGCACCAGCAGGTCATGCAGCCTGGGCGCTCCTCAACCTCATACTCACGGTACTGGGCGTGGTCTTTGCCCTCGTATTCTTCATTGCGCGCAACAAAAAACGCAATGAGGAAGAAGACGAAGAAGAGCGCAAAGCTCGAGCTGAACAAGCGCAAACGCAAGCACAAGCAGCCGACGAAGAAGACTATGAACTCAAGCGTCGTAGTGCCGGTTGGATAATTGGTACTTGCATTTTAGCGGTAGTTGCCATCATACTGTTCATACTCACCGAAGACATGAGGCTTCCCATGGTATGGGTTGACTGGTGGACCATCTACCACTTCATCATCTTTGTAGTCTTGATGGGGTTGGGTATGATGGCAGTTCGCTACAAAAAAGTTGAGCTTGACGAAGATGAAGAAAGAGCAGCAACGACGACAACCTAAATAACCAACTCGCCCTTCGCCTCTGGCTCCTGCCTCGCCACGCGAAGGATACCATAACCGCCTGTCGTAGAAGTCCCTCTACGCCAGGCGGTTCTTTTGATACACTGGTACCCCTTGTTGGGCTCTCTGCCAGCTTACGAATATAAGGAGAATACAGAATGGCGCTTTCTATTGGCATAGTGGGGCTTCCAAATGTGGGCAAGTCCGCCCTCTTTACGGCCATGACGAGCCAAGGCGGTTTTGCTACGGACTACCCCTTTGCTTCCACTGAAACTAATGTGGGCGTGGTGCAGGTGCCCGATGAACGCCTGCAAGCCTTGGCAGACATTGTTCAACCGGGGCGCATCATGCCCGCCACTATAGAGTTTGTAGACATTGCCGGGCTGGCCAAGGGAGCCAACACAGGCGGAGGCCTGGGCAACAAGTTTCTTGTGAGCATTCGCCAAAGCGATGCGCTCATTCACGTGGTGCGCCTTTTTGAAAGCAACGACGTGCCCCACCCCGAAGGCTCCATAGACCCAAAGAGAGACGTGGAGATTCTCAACACCGAGCTCATTTTGGCGGATATGCAAACCCTGGAAAAAGCACTGCCACGCCTCGAAAAAGAAGCTCGGAGAGACAAGTCTGTTGCAGCAAAGCACGAGCTGGTTGAGCGCATGCTCGCCTGGCTGGAAGAGGGCAATCGGGCAGCAGACTTTGCCTTTGCCTCACCAGAGGAAGCTCTTCTCCTTGCCGACCTACACTTAATCAGCATGAAGCCCATGCTGTATGTGGCCAATATCAGCGAAGACGAGATAGAGAGCGCAGCCACGCAGAGCATTATGCTTAATGAACAAGAAGCCCTGCCTGTTTCTGCACGAATAGAAGCAGATATTGCCGAGTTGGCCGTTGAAGACCCCGAGGCTGCAGCAGAATTCATGCAAACCACCGGGCTGTTCGAGAGCGGGCTTGTGCGCCTTGTACGCGAGGCATATAAACTGTTGGGACTTCAATCCTTCTTTACTGCTGGCGAGATGGAGGTGAGGGCGTGGACCATACCTCTGGGCACCAAGGCTCCGCAGGCGGCCGGTGCTATTCACACGGATTTCGAAAAAGGCTTCATCAAAGCCGAGACCGCCAGCTTTGAAAACTACCAAGAGCATGGGGGAGAAGCAGGCTTGCGCGCCGCTGGTAAGCTCAGGCTCGAAGGCAAGGAATACGTTGTGCAAGACGGCGATGTCATGCACTTCCGGTTTAGCAAAAGTTAATGTGCTAGGCAAGCCGCAATTGATATACATCAAGGACTCCCTCAAAGCTGGTCTCTATAATGCCTAGCAGGGAGCACCCTGGAGACGAGAAGTTACAGCCCATCATTATTGTTGCCGTCAGTCTACCGTGCGCTTGACGTGCTGTATAATTGACCACCTGTTTTTAATGATAAAAGGTACAGAGACAATACCAAGCATAATTGAAAGTATGGTACATGACCCAAAAAGAGAATCTGACCCTTGCGGGACTCATAGGAGCAGGATTCATTGCTACTCAGGCCTTGTTTGGTATGGTTGGCAAAAAGACGCTGCTCAAGCCCCCTGGAGCCGTGAGCGATGATGACTTCATCGCTCGTTGTATTTCTTGCGGCAAGTGCGCACTAGCTTGTCCTTATGGTGCAATTAAAACCGCTACATTAGCGGACGGTCGTGCTGGGGGAACCCCCTACATCGATGCACGGAGCAAAGCCTGTAGGTTATGCGAGGACTTTCCTTGTGTGGCGGTGTGTCCAACAGGGGCTTTGCGCGACATCGAAAAAAGAACCGATGTTAAGATGGGCACCGCCGTTATTAACGAAGAGATCTGTGCCGTCTATGCCGAGGGGCATCGCTGCGAGGTTTGCTATCGCTCGTGTCCCTTAATTGATAAGGCAATTACCATTGATTATCGCGAACGACCCAACGATAAAATTCATGTGCTCTTTGCGCCAATCATACACGAAGACGTGTGTGTAGGCTGCGGAATCTGTGTTGAAAGATGTGTGATCAGCGAGCCCGAAATCGCTATCAAAATAGAACCACGGTAAAACTAAGGAAGAAGCACTAAGGTAGATCGACTCACGATGAGAAAGCCTGAGGGCAGTGAGAAGGATGCCAATATGAGAAAGGGAGAAACTTATGGAAGTATCACGTAGGCAATTTGTTAAAGCCAGCGCAGTTACTGCGGCGAGTGCTGCAGCCCTGGGCACCCTCGGCAGTCTTGTGGGCTGCGATGATGAGGGTGGCGGCGGCGGTGGCGGCGGTGGCGTAACCACTACCGCTGTTTGTCGTTACTGCGGCGTTGGCTGCGGCGTACTCGTCACAGCAGTTGACGGTATCGTCACACAGGTCGTTGGCGATCCAGACAACGCCTCCACCATGGGAGCACTCTGCGTAAAGGGTATGCACCTTGCACAGATGCTTTACTGCGACGGGCGTCTCACCACACCACTGATTCGTGACGATGCGTCCACAAAGGGCACCGAAGGTGGCCTGCGCGAGGCAACTTGGGAAGAAGCACTTGAC
>WQXH01000090.1 GCA_009784945.1 Coriobacteriia bacterium
AGAGCAAGCGCTCTTCCTGGCCACCAGAGGAATGCACCAGCTTTACGATGTCGAAGTGTGGCTAAGGCTAGACCCTCAATGGAAGTATTGGCAGTCAGTGTTTGAGCGAATCTGGAACAACGATCCAAGCTATATGTACGACAGACTCATCTAACCAATAACCTGACACACCCAGCGCCTGGGCTGTAACATCAGCGGCTTTTGCGACATATTGGGGACACTTCTGGTGCCCCCAATATGTCCTATCCGTGAATATGTGCAGGTTCTATCTGTTCGGTTGATTGCCAACAGAAGTGCCCCCGAGCACTTACTCTGTCACAGCCAGTGTCACCGTTCAACCAGGGATTATTGGGTTACTTCCATTACGTAAGCACAAAGGTTTCTCGTCTTCGTAATCACCACCAAATCGCTCTCTTTTCTTGCATCCACTAGAATAACACCCTGTCTTTCGTATGCAACAGATTCAAAGATTCCAGATTACCGAGATTACCGATTCAACCAAAAAGAGGGACGGACACCGCCGCTGTCGAGGTCGACGATGCCACCGACCCCGTAGACGCTGCCGCTGTGGTTGACGCTAGCCGCGAACTCAGAGCCGTAGGAGCCCGGAGAGCGGAGCCGCCACCACCAATAGCCCGATTGAATCTCTTCAAATACCTTTAGCGTCATACCATACTTTTCTGCAAAAAAGCCCATAGTAGCATCAGAAAGGCTTAATCTTGCTTGACGATTTTTGTCTGAATAGAAATACTGTTCAGCTTCAGATATAGAGAGGAGGAAGACTCTATCTTGGGTTGAGTTGCCACCTAGTGTGCCCCAGTTGTCTGGGTTTTGGTTTGATACTTCTCCTATCTGAGTTCGAGCGTTTACTGGCAAGCCGTCAAAGAAGGCACCATTGAGCCATCTGCGAAGGTCTGATTTCTCCCAGGTGATACTCGTGTACTCATGGTGGTAGGGTCGCACTTCGATGACGTTTTCAGAGATTACCAGCACACGGTCGTTTTCGAGAGCGAGCACGCGCCACTCAATATTGTCTGAGAAGATGCCGCCGTGGTAAGCATCGAATCTGACCTCGCCTAGGCGGAGGGTATCACCAACAGAAACGTTTGCTGGCACCAGGGTGGCGGAGCTGGTAGCTAACGCGCTGGAGGAATTGTTGCTGG
Source organism: Coriobacteriia bacterium (assembly GCA_009784945.1). Taxonomy (GTDB): domain Bacteria; phylum Actinomycetota; class Coriobacteriia; order Coriobacteriales; family UBA8131; genus WQXH01. The sequence continues at coordinate 1,164 of WQXH01000090.1, forward strand.
GTTGAGCTGTGGCTTCTGTAGGCGAGGAAGTGGCTAGCGTGCTGGAGGAGTCATTGATGGATTGAGATTCAGAGGATGGAGATCCAGAAGCCCCAGGCGAAGGGATGGCGATAATTAAGGCAATCACCACAAACAACGTTCCAACTCCACCTACTAGAGCATAGGGCAGCCATTTCTTTGGTTTTGGGGCAATCTGCGGCACGGAAATAGAGGCTTCAGGAGAGTCTTTTTTTACCCACTCTGTGCCAAAGAGCCCCTCACCTTTTGCTAAGCGGCTGATTACTTCTTTTCTGCTCCAAAAAACCTCCCGTTTTGGGCCTACTTGCGGTAGAGAGACTGAAGTCTTGGTGTCCACGCTTACCTTTCGCGCTGGTGCATACGAGGGTATGGCACTAGTCGAGGAGGGATATGCCGTGGGCTTACTTCGTGAGGGCGCGGGAGCACCATGCAGCATGGCTTTGAAGGAAGCTGCATCTTGTGGGCGATCCTTAGGACTCTTGCTGAGTGCTGCCTGGATAGCTGGGCGAATGTCTGAGGAAAGGCCAGCAGCATCTGCATAGAGCAGGGCAGGAGCAGGCTCATGCACGATTTTGTAGAGCAGAGAGGCGGCGTTGGTGTTTGCAGTTGCGCCAAAGGGGTTATGCCCAGTGAGCATCTCGTGAGCAATGATGCCTATGGCAAAGAGGTCGGTTCTTTTGTCGGCAGGCTCACCCAGTGCCTGCTCTGGGGCCATGTAACCTGGGGTGCCAAGTACCGTACCCATCTGTGTTGCCTTGGTTTGCGAGGCATCTTCTATTCGCGCTATACCAAAGTCGCTTAACTTGACGCGACCGTCTGTTGAGATGAAGATGTTATCGGGCTTGATGTCTCGGTGCACTATGCCTTGGGAGTGGGCGTACCCTACTGCATCCAGCAACTGATCAAGAATGTCAAGCGTTACCTGAGGGCTCAAAGCTCCTGCCTCAAGCATTTCGCCAAGTGTCATGCCTTTGACGAGCTCCATGACGATGACTGGTCTGCCGTCGTAGATTTCTGCTGCATAAATGGCAACCACACCAGGGTGATTAAGGCGAGCTGCCGCAATGCCCTCTCGCACAAAGCGAGCTCCCATCTCGGCAATGACTTCCTCGGCAAGTCTCCCATCAAAGAGCGGCTCCTTGATAGCCACCTCGCGCAAAAGCTTAGGATCCCAAGCGCGCCAAACCTTTGCCATAGCTCCACACCCCAGCTCACCGCGTAACTCATAAGGCCCCAGATTCATACCACTCGTCATTGTTATTGATTTCCTCCTCGCCCATTTTGAAGTTTTGGGTTTCATTATAGGCGAAGGTGAGCATTGAACAAAACAGAGGTGTCGAACAGTTGAATGACCGGGTGTTATAGTGCTTTTGACACAGTCTGGCAACTCCGTGTGGTTGCTCCTGCGCTTGTCGCACGGATGCGCGACACTGCCGGGGCGTGCAGCGGCCTTGCCGCTGTACGCAGCTGCAAGCCTGCGGCGGTTTTGGCAACCTCCAAGCCGCCCTATTATCATGCTCGCCATTGCGCTTAGGCTCCCAGGCAGGCGGCGGGGATGAGCAGGATATCGTCGGACTCTCTTTGCACCAGGTGAGCTCCTGCGTAGACTACTGCCTTGACGACGTTCATCTCGGGCAGCGCCTTTTCTAACCAGTTGAGCTGCTTGACGTCGTTGCTCGAAATGTGGGTGAAGAACTTAGCCTCTATAGCCAGGAGCGTTTCTCCTTGCTCGATGATGAAATCAATTTCGTGGTCGCCACGCACCGTTCTCAGGTGACGAACCCCAACGCCGTTTGCATCTGCATAGACTTTAAGGCTTTGAGCAACCAGTCCTTCAAATAACCTGCCAATGATTGTTTTGGTTTGAGGCCCTAAAACACGAACGGTTCCCTCGGCACCCAGCAGCTTCTGCCCAGTAATATCCAGTAGTTTAGCAGTGAGCAAAGGGTCAACAAGGTAGTGTTTGGGAGACTTGCCCAGATTGGTAAATATATTACTAGTAGACAGCCACGGCTCGATTGGGTCTTTTGTCCAACTGTGAGCTACTGTAAGTTACTCATGGGCAGAGGCAGCCGATGGGTATGACGCGAACTCCGTCCTCTCGTGTATAGGCTATATTTCCACCAGTGATAATCATGAGCAGATCCGGCTCCCTCAGTGGCACCTGCTTTTC
>WQXH01000091.1 GCA_009784945.1 Coriobacteriia bacterium
ACTGTCTTGCCATCTTTTGAGCTAGAAAGAGCTGCAATCTCTTCTACAGAGCCAGGAAGCACAATATTAATCTCAGCTACACTTCCTGCTGCACTTAGCGAAGAACTATTATCATCATGCCCATTATTTTGGTGTGTGCACCCAAAAAGTAACAAGAGCAAAGTAAGTAGAGCCATGGTCTTGGTAAGTTTAGTCATCATTCTCCCAACTAATTATCAGTTACTCTTAAGTTGCTTTCTAGGGATTCGTTCTGCACCAAAAATGCTCAATTTGGGTACGATGATTGTACCCCGAGGTAGGGTGTATATGGACAGCTTTGCGTCCCGTCCACCAATCACGGCACTCATAACGAACGTTAAGCCAGGTTCTTCTACCAACGTAATAAGCGCGAACACAACCTCCAGTAATTTCTCTCTGTTGCTTCTGACTAATTGCCTTCATATTAACTCCTGTCTTCTTTTTGAATAATACAACAACATACGCGAGATTAATAAGATAAACTTTACCCAGTCTGCCAAAAATACTCAGTCTGCCAGCCGCACAGTTAGAGTAGCACCCCCCCCGCCTGTCAAGCCCTAATGTGATATTGGCTCAACTCCCTTTAGTTCTATGGTGTTGTTTTACTGCGTACCTCACTTTATAAGGCAAGCTACTAGTCCTATTTTACTCTGCCAGGTAAAGGTTTGCCCGATTTTCGACATGAGATAATGTTTGCGATAATGTCGTGTGGCCGTTAAGGTAGTTCACCAGACCCTCAAGCACTATGTCCCGAACAGCGGCGTCCTCGGTAATTGGCACCGAGAGAGCATCCATCAAGTCGATACATGCCATTATCTCAGACTCATCTTCAGGATAGTACACGTAGATGCTGCGGTCTTCCTCTGGAAACCACGACTCAAATAAAAGCCCACCTTCTTCAATGTGGAGATGACCATCGTCGTCTTCGTTGGTGTCTCGTAAAACGCTTGCAAATGCATCTTTCTTTACAGGAAAAGCACTAAAAAGGGTCTCTTGAAATTCACTGGAAAGCATGTAGCTCAAAAATGCTTCGGCTTCATTCTTATAAGAGGAGCTCGAGTTTATTCCGATGGTCATGTGCGGCTCAAAAAAAGCTCCTGTTGTCATTATGGGCAGCCAGGCAACTTGGGAGTTTCGCTGTTGCTGTAAAAGTGCAGATAATTCTATGGCTCCAGCAACTACACCAATGCCATTTTGAGAAGACCCGCTGATTGAATCGAGAGCCTGCCATAAGATAGACGTGGGCTCCTTATCTATGGAAGCTCTGCCTATCTCTTCTCCCATCGCAACCTGCAAGGCCATGCAAGACGAGAAGTATGACTCCAGCATAGACAAGTCAACGCGACCACCCTTAATTAAAGCCGGCGAATACAAACTGTATAACACCTTGACTGTGCTGAGATATTTACTGAAATAAGTGTCGGCACTGGTGTACTCATTTTCATAACTGGAGAACAAACCAGCCTGAGCCTCCTTTACTAGTTGGCTGGCCAACGGTTCTACAGCTGAGGCTTGCTCGATAAATGATTTTGTGCCCTGGGCTCCATAGAAGCGAAAGGATGCAGGTATCGCATATAGTTTTTCCTCATGGGCATACGCGGAAACTATATTGGAAAAAAATGTGTCCGGAATATTTGCTTCAGAATCGAGAACACTGGCTATGTCTGCTAGCACTTGCTTTTCGATATAAGCGTCAATTGGCAGTCCGTCTAAAAGAATAATATCTGGACCTTCCCCAGCAAGTAAGCGGAGATTTAGCTGTCTGATTGCATCCTCACCCGTTAGAGCGTTTACCCCATCAATGCCTACCTCAATTGTCCATGTAATCTCAGGGCTGGAATTCTGAAATGTAAGTATTGCAGAATTGAGCATCGCGTTAGACTCCAGAGTATAGACAGAGATGCTTTGGCCATCAACTAGCTGAGGCTCAAGAATATAAGCACTAAAAGTCACGGCCTGATTATGATTCATCGAATAGTAAACCAGATAGGATGTTTTCTTCCCATCTACGGCAAAGCTGAGGAGATACGGCTCGCCACCTTGCAGCATGAGCTCCGAAAAAGAGAAAAGTCTTTCGTATCGGTCTGACTCGGGCAAGTATTCGTAAACGCTTTTAGCGTCAGAGCAGTATAAAGCTTTTTCTGAGCTGTACAAAACAAGACTAAGCGACAGTCCAGCAAAGACCTCCTCAAACATAGCTCCAAGACCAGGAGGAGTGTCGCAGGGCTTGCCCGTAGACCCATAATAGCACTGTATCTCTTCGTGCCCAGCAATCAAAAATATATCGTCTGTCACTGGTGCAGCAGCTAAAGACATACCTAAGTCATTTGCAGTATCGTATTTTGCGATAATCTTACCGTCAGTGGTATCAACAAGGAAAGCTTTTGTATAGTCAAAAATGAGGGCACGGCTGTCTGCAACAAACGATACGTGTGGCATATAAACAATGTTAAACTCATAATCAATCTCAAAGAAGTCTCCGTCTCTTCCTATGAAGAAGAAGTCAAGCGGCGGCGTAGTCAAATCGTCCAGTGGGGCAGACAATTCCGCTTTATTGGAATTTTTTATAATAATACAATCACCTACAGCGTTGATAGCTCCCGCGAAAATACCGACTTCATCTGAATAATTTGAGTCATCAATCTCGGCTGGCAGATTGTATACCGGCTCCCATGTTTTTCCTTGATCTTGCGTAGCCCAAAGAAGTGTACGGGCATCGCTCGCCTCTTCAAATAACGAAGAGACAGGAAGATATCCGCCCGTGAGTGCATAGACTGTCTTGCCATCTTTGGAGCAAGAAAGAGCTACGATTTCTTCTACTGAGCCAGGAAGCGCAGCATTGATCTCGCTTACGCCTCCTGCTGTGTTTAGTGGGGCACTATTGTTATCATGCTCTGCATTTTGGTTTGAGCACCCAAGAAGCAATAAAAACGAAAGTAGCAATGCAATGGTCTTGGCAGTTTTACCCATCATTTTCCCTACAAATCCCTACAAACAACCGATCTAGCCTCTATGGCTTCGCGAAACAATAGTATGTTGCTATTCCTCTAACGGAGCAGTATAAACCAGCAACATGCCTGTGAGTTATCTTCCTAAATCTCCAGTCAAGCCCGCAATAACTGAGTAATGGAGGGCAACTCCTTAAGTTTTTACCGATATTTGCATTAAACATATGACCTCCGGAAATTTCCCTTTGGTGCTCTAAACTTATTGCTTTCATTATAACTCCTATCTACTGTTTTGAATAATTCAACAATATACGCAGG
>WQXH01000092.1 GCA_009784945.1 Coriobacteriia bacterium
CAGATAGGCGCGATGCCATCAGTAGGCCTATCTTCTATTTTATTGTGTAGGGATTTGTTGAGTGGTAGCTGTTGGCTGGCCTAGTTACTGCATATTATTTGCTTGGTTCTCGGACAGTCTGCCACCCCATGCGGTTAGAATGTGGTCGGCATCATTTAATGCGCGGATTTCTGGTGGGACTGGAAGATGATGTGCAGTGGTGAACTCCGAGCCCCAGCGAGGACGGCCTGTCCGATGTTCGCCACCTCGCAGTTGTGTTCTAAGATTCAAACAGTCCTCAAGCTCCCGTGACACCACACACTGCGCTTCCCTTCTCAGCCCATACAAGCCGCTTGTAGCCCATGTCTCTTGAGCGTAATAGCTATTCTGCAACCGTGTCACCAGCCAGATTCTACAGGCTCAGATTGCCTCTTTACCCTTAGGTCTTCGGATTAGACAAGGATCGACAAAAGGTTGAGCAACCACAGACTGGAGGTAATACCATGACTACGGAAATCACAGCAGAGACACTAGAGACAAGAAGCCAGACCATGGCCGAGCATTTTCTCAATGAAAAGGGCTACAGAATCGTTGAGAGAGACTGGTGCATCAAGCAAGGAAGCAGCGGCCTAGTAGCAGAGGACGACGATACGCTGGTATTCATACAAGTTCTCTCTCGTGAAAGCGATGACGGTAAGCTACCAGAAGAGAAGCCAGCAAGGAGAAGTAGGGCATCGTTTGAGTTATCAGCTGCTAAGTATCTGTCAAGGAACAACAGGCAAAGCTCCCGAGTACGCTTTGACATCATCTCGCTGCTGTTATTGGGTAAGAACCAAGCATTCCTGCGCCATCACATTGACGCGCTATCTTCTGACATCGAGTAGCCACTACCTCCGGTTACTCCATAAGGTGTGCCTCGCCATTGTGCGAGGTGCACCCTTGTATACTTTTTTGCCAGCCGAGCAGGTATAAACACTTAGGCACTTTGGTGCACAAGAGACCCTTGCATCACTTTTTTTTCTCTTGCTAACACTTGTCCAACATGACCGCGCCCGACCCTGTGGACAGCTACAAGCACGGCATAATATGTGTGCCTAACACTTGTACCTGGCCACAGACGGGCGCTCTCTTATGGCTTGCAGAGTTTGATAAAAACTAATACCATTCACAACCAGTACAAACAACAGCAAGGAGCTATTGAGTGAGACAACCCGAGGTTATCATTCCCGAAAACCACCCCAACCCTCCAGAAGAACACGAGGTTGAGGCGGCTTGGATTCTTGCTCGGCATTTTAATGCAAAGGTAGATTTCTTGATTCCAATAGACGGCTATGGAATTAAGACTGCCGATATAGTGCTCAACGGGATAATCTGGGAGATGAAAAGCCCGAAGGGAAACTCAAAGAATACAGTGAGCAATCTGTTTAGGGCAATTTCAAGGAAAAGAGCGCCGCACACAGTCTTTGATGCTCGGCGTACAAAGCTGAAAGATGCTGGTATCATAAACAAGGTACGCCATGAAATAGGGCAGCGGAAGTCGATAAAGAAGGTTTTGTTCATTGGCAAGGACGAATCTGTTATTGAAATCAGTAGCCCTTTGTGATACTTTATAATCAGACGGAGCGACCGGGCGTCACGGATTGTGTGCCAGAGGAGTGCTCCTTCTACTTTGTATAAGCTCAGGCTTATACAGATACCCCCGTAAGGCGTGCAAGTACCTCCTCTGGGGTTACCTTATGAAGCGCCCGAACGGCACAGGATGTGCCTACCTTCGGCGCTTCCTTACGTATCAGGAGGTCAAGCAGAGAGGCGCTAGGTGTTGCCCAACGCCTTTCTGCATTTTTGTACTCACTCCCTCAATCATCCTCTATTCAAGCAGATGCTTGAGAGGAACTTCAGAGGAACTTACTTATCAAACTATACCTAGTTGCACTTGCCGTAATTGTACGCCTGACCTGCTGTTTTAGCACTTGCCTGTTCGCGCCTGTTGAGCGCTTTTGCAAATTTACACGCACAAGGTCAGCGGTTCAAATCCGTTATCGCCCACCACAAAACTGCTGGCCAGAGGCTTGTTGCCTCTAGCTTTTTTGATTACCTGGAGCGAGTTTTGGCAAAATGGGTACAGAGTTTTTCACTACTCCTGTCATTGCGACCTCCTGACGCCCCGTCATTGCGGCCTTGAGCCGCAATCATAGCATCCCCAGAAAGATCCTGAATCAAGTTCAGGATGACGTTTTGTCATTACGGACTCCTGGCACCCCGTCATTGCGGCCTCCGAGCCGCAATCTTAGAAGCGTGGTGGTTAGACTACAGTAAAACTGCTGCTTCAGATTGCAGCGCGGACGCGAAGGCGCTATTCTGATCAGCCCACTACTACGACAATGGGTCACAAATTCCAAACAGAAAGCGGTCGACAGAAATTGCAAATTTTGAACGCTTCATCCAAGTTGGGCGACAAAGCGCAAAGGAGCTTCCTCACTAGGTAGCTTGCGTATGCGTCAGTTTTTACGAAACATCTAGCAACGATGAAAGCTCGCAGCACTGTCGCGGTAATTATCCAAGTCTAATAACGTGCTCGTAGTGGGCAGGATAGTAAACGCTAAACACCCGTGCATTGCCCAGCGCAGTGAGCAGAATACAAGGCAAACGGTTAGAGCGGTAGGGCTGAGCTGTCACTTACGCGGAACGTCGCAAAGTCTCGGTTATAATTCTTATGACAAGTAGAAAGAAGTTGACATGAGCAATCAAGGACGTGAGACCCAGCGGGCAGAATTGCATAAGACTATCTGGCGCATTGCCAACGATCTACGCGGTAGTGTGGACGGTTGGGACTTTAAGCAGTATGTGCTAGGAATGCTCTTTTATCGTTTCATTTCTGAGAACCTTGTTGCCTATCTGAATGACTTGGAACACAAGGCTGGTAACGCGAATTTTGATTACACCTCACTTGATGATAGCCAGGCAGAACTTGGACGCAAGGAAACGGTAGTCGAAAAAGGTTTCTACATCCTGCCTAGCGAACTATTTTCCAACGTGCGCGCAAAAGCAGCCAAAGATATCAACTTAAACGAAACGCTTGAACGCGTCTTCAATAATATTGAGGGCTCAGCCATGGGCGCGGATAGCGAAGAAAACTTCAAAGGGCTCTTTGATGACTTGGATGTTAATAGCAATAAGCTAGGTGCAACGGTTATCGCGCGAAATGAGAAGCTGGTTAAG
>WQXH01000093.1 GCA_009784945.1 Coriobacteriia bacterium
AGCGAGGGCGGCTATAACGTCTTTGTTAACGATGGGCGCGACGACCGCATGATAAGACAGACCCTCATCATCTACAGCGACCAAACCAGGCCACAAGTAGCTAAGGACATACAGTTAAAACTAGGCGGTGGAAGAGTGATTGCCAATGAAGGGCGCTTTGGTTTTGATGGCAATGTCTTGGTGATAGAAGCCAATCTTCCACTTATAGTAAAGTCTCTCAGCAACAGAGGCTCCTTTGTTGCGATACGCAACGGCTGGGGTGTAGAAAACGCCTCGCGAGATGTGTCTGCCTCCCTCTTTATTGAAGGCTGGCAAATAACCGAGCTGGGATCCATGCCTAGTTTCCATCATAACAAGACCACTGTGGTCTACCGCAGCAACGATGACCATCCTGAGGCACTCTTGATTGCAGACTATTTACGCTGCGGCTTTGTTATGCCAGCTTTGGGACGCTACCATTTTGACGGGGATATTCTCGTCATCATCGGAGAAGACTTAGAAGTGCCCACACCAAGACACGGTCAAAGCAACTTCTATCCGTAGCTTTGTACAGGGTCTACCAAGTGGATGGGGCTGTTGTCCCAGCCTCGTCCTCCTCTATCCCCGCCCTTGTCAATTCCTTTATTGGTCAGGTTGGCGCTGAATCGGCTCTCCAACTGGAGGAGGCGCTTGTTGATACTGCACGGCAGCAGCAGGCTGAGCCTGAAAAGTAGGGTCAGCTTGATACTGTGCGACAGCAGCAGGCTGGGCTTGCAATGTAGGGTCAGCTTGATTCTGTGCAGCATAATCTACCTGCGGCTGAAAGCCGGCACCTTGGTAATATGGGTGTGCGCCGAGGTGCGCGGATCCACCTTCAATAAACCAGTCTGGCGTTACAGATTTACTAAAGAAGATTGCCTTATCAATATATTCCCTGCTCTCGATATAAGAGAGTACTCGGCTGCTCTTGACAAAGTAGACAGACCAAAGCAGCGTCCAGAATAACGCCAAAACAAAGAGTGCCCAGTAGTAATTTGCTTCTTGCCCAATGAAACCAGGAGAAAAACTGCTATTGCTCTGATAGTATAAAACCTCGCGAATCACATAGACAATCAGATTGCCAAACAAGGCAATTAAGCCAGCAAGCTGGAATAGCCTCAAAAATGAAGTAAACCTTAGGATAATCTGGAGCATTGAGAGTATGATTACCGCCGAGTATGCTATCAGTGTGATGAGAGAGATGACGCAAGCTACCACCACTGCTCCTTGACCCTCTATCAAGTTTCTCAGGCTGTCAGGAAAATTCATTAGCATTCCAATGGCATAGAGCACTTGTAGGATAAAAAAAGTGATGAGCCAGCCACCCATGTTAACTTTACTGCGCTGCATGATACTCTCCTATTCACGTAAGAAAAGAACAGTTTACACATAAACGCAAGGAGTAACAACCTGTGGGGCTGTAACCTCTGCTGACAACTACCAAAGCGTTACTAGTCAGACTGTAGTCCGTCATTGCGGCCTCCGAGCCGCAATCTAGCCAAAATGCGCCTCAGATTGCGGGTCAAGCCCGCAATGACGAATTGGTCTGATCAGTAACACCAAAGCGGTTCAGTCTATACATCGTCATTCCGGGCTTGACCCGGAATCAATAATTCATGTTGGTAAGATTGCGGCTCGGAGGCCGCAATGACGGACAGAGTGTGAGCAGTAACACCAAAGCGCTAATCTCTTGCATTCTCCGCCAGGTATCGCGCTGCCCGGTTTTCTGCGTTTTGTCGCAGGTTGTAGTAGTAGAGCGAGATTTCCTTGTTATGAAGCGAACCTATACCAAAGAGCGGTTCTTCAATCAGACTGGGGCTCAGCTCAGTGGTGGTAATTACTATAGTCATATTGTTGCCTATGGTGGCAAGTGTGGCATCGGCCGCGCCCAAGACTTTTTCGTAGCCTCCTCCCTCCTTGGGTAGATAAGAGCCAAGATTGGCCTCTGCAGGAGCAGTTTGAATAGAGCGGCTCCAAGATATTGGGTTGATAGCCATTGCGCCCGCAAACACCACACCCTTGTCTGAAGGCTCGCCTCCGACAGCAAAGGTGTTAAAGGAAACAACAACGCCTGTGTCATCTGCCCCCTGGGCAAACGATAAGCGAGGGTTTAGCAAAAAGTCCTCTTTTGTAATCGTGTAGCCAAGGGCATAGGCAGCAATCATACGATCAACCAGCTCGGGGCGGCTTGCAAAGTAGTCAAAAAGAAGCTCTTTGAGCACTATGGTGCCCTGCGAATGCGCAACCAAAATAAACGGCCTGCCCTCGCTTAAGTGCTCCAGGTAATACTCAAAAGCGGCAATAACGTCCGTCTTGGGTACACCCCTCATGTAATCGTAACGTAACTCCAATGGCTCAGGAAACATCCAATTAAGGCTTACCTGACGATAGTAGGGCATATACACGTTGCCAACAGTTTCAAAGGCACTGCCATGACCCAAAAACCACTGGTCAGCTTCTGCACGCATCAAAGCATCGTCGATGCTAGCAACAGGATCCCCTCCCAAGTATTCAGTCGGATACAACAAAAAGACATCCACTGCCATGTCTGGATCCTTGGCAACAAGCGCCCAGTTATCCAAGTGCGCATAGTCAGTTGCCTCAATGTAATCTCCCTCAAGAGGAGGATGGGATAGTTGTGCTTCTTGCCCGCCGCCCCCATTGCTGCACGAAAGCGCTTTGCCAGCGCAACCAGCCAGCATGACAACAGCGAACAACGCAACAAGCAGGCTCAAAGTGCTTAATCGTAGCTTCATTGTATCTTTTCCTTATGTTTTTCTTCTTAACTAACCAGCACTCAGGCTCCAGGCAGTGCAGCAAAGTAGGTGTGACTACAGTAACACTCCGTGCTGCTAATAGCTATTTGCACAAGTTGCATTATACGCAGTAAAGTGAGACAGCTTCCTCCGTCCCCACTGTCCATAGCGACTTTTCACGCAGTTTGACGGGTCGCTGACTCAATAACCTGGCCGCCTCGGCTCCTTTGC
>WQXH01000094.1 GCA_009784945.1 Coriobacteriia bacterium
AGACCGCGGCAAAGAAGACGAACATGACGAGACCTTTTGGAATCAGTTTCTTCAAGAAGTCATGGGGATAGACCGCGTCCACCACATCATTGATTACCAGAAAAAAGTGAAGATAGGCAATTCCTGGAAGCGCATTGACGCCTACATTCCAAGCTCTAGGGTACTGATTGAGCAGAAATCAAAGGGCATCGACTTATCTAAGAAGGCAAAGCAGTCTGACGGAGACGAACTTTCGCCCTTTGAGCAGGCTATGCGCTACGCAGGATACCTTCCGATAAGGACTGATAAGTGAGCAGCCCAACTTCATCATCACCTCGAACTTCCAAGAGTTTCATATCTACGATCGAGATAAAGACCCTGCTGGAGAAGAGCCTGTTGTTATTGGGCTCGATGAGCTATCGCAGCAGTTACAGGTGTTTAACTTCATCGTTGACCCGGTTAATCGAAACATCGCGCGACAAAAGCAACTGAATCTAGAGGCTGCCAAGCTCATTGGTGAGGTCTATGAACGCATAAGTAAGCAGTATCACGACCCCGACTCTTCAAGACACGATTTGGCTGTGCTCATGGTACGCGTCTTATTTTGCCTCTATGCTGAGGACAGCGGGCTCTTTGAAGAAGGACTCTTCTATCACTACCTCAAAGAAATCCCCGCAGGTGAGGGCGTATTCAGAGACGCGCTCATTAAGCTCTTCAAAGTGCTCAATACACCCGAGGCAGACCGCGACGCCTATCTTGGCGAGACACTCTCGCAGTTTCCCTATGTCAATGGTGGCTTATTCGCCGACGATATAGAGATTCCCATCTTCACCAATGACATTAAATACCAGATGCTGCAAAAGGCAGGCTACGAGTTCAACTGGTCTGAAATCTCCCCCGTCATCTTTGGTTCTATCTTTGAGAGCATCCTCTCGGGTGACGAACGACGCGCTGGCGGTATGCACTACACCAGTGTCGAGAACATACATAAGGTTATTGACCCCTTGTTCCTTGATGGCTTACGTCTTGAGTTCCAGAAAGCGGGCAACAGTAAGGCTAAGCTCCGAGAACTGCAAGACAAGATTGCTTCGCTTAACTTCTTGGATCCAGCTTGTGGCTCGGGCAACTTCCTCACTCAGACTTATCTTGAACTGCGCTCTCTAGAAAATGAAATACTTGCCCGCCTTATGGGCGAACAAATGGCAATGGAGTTTGTCGAAGAGGGCTTTCCCAGTTTCGTAAAGGTAAACGTCGGCCAGTTCTTTGGGATAGAGATAAATGACTTTGCCGTATCCGTTGCCAACACAGCTCTCTGGATTGCCGACCACCAGGCTAATCAACAGACTGCCAAACTGATTGACCGCCCTGTGGTGAACCTCCCCCTCAAAGACTACAGGCACATAGTCTGTGCCAATGCGCTGCGTATTGACTGGAATGAGGTGCTGCCTGCAAGTAAGTGCAGCTATATCATGGGAAACCCGCCGTTTATTGGATTCTCAAATCTAGATGAAACTCAAAAAGCAGAAAGAGTCAGCATATTCGGAAATGACGGTGGCCTGCTTGATTATGCGGCGTGTTGGTACAAGAGAGCCGCTCATTACACGTACGAAACCAAAATCTCATGCGCATTTGTTTCAACGAACTCAATTTGCCAGGGACAACAAGTGGAGCCGCTATGGAAGCTTCTTTTCAGTCAAGGAATTGAACATTTGTCTGGGACAACCAGGCTGTTGACAAAGCGCATGTCCATGTGGTGATAATAGGTTTTTCCTATAACCAAAGAGAGTTTAAGCATCTTTACCTTGAATCGACAACTACTCGTGCTTCACGCATAAACGCATACCTGCTGAATGCACCCGATACATTCATCACGCGTAGAGGCAAGCCATTTTCTGATGTTCCAGAAATGGCAAAAGGTTTTCAAGCAACAGATGGTGGGCATCTCCTATTGTCAAAAACCGAAAAAGAAGAGCTGCTCAATAACGAACCAATGGCAGAGAAATGGATCAGGCCATTTTCAATGGGAGCAGAGTTTATCAAGGGCTTGGAGCGGTATTGCCTTTGGCTGCCTTCAATAACAGCGAGCGAGCTGAAGAATCTCCCAATGGTTCGACGTCGTATTGAGTTGTGCCGAGAATATCGAGCTTCACAAGTTAAAACTGGTGATGCCTATAAGCTAAAAGACACACCCCATCTATTTCGACCATGTGGAAAGTATAAAGAGCAAACATATATTGGGATACCAAAAGTCTCTTCGAGCAGGCGAAGATATATACCTATGGGATTTGTATCTAGCGGTATGATACCTGGCGACAAACTTTACTTTATTCCCTCAGACAGTTTGTACTTATTCGGAATTCTGATGTCACAGTTCCATAATGCATGGATGAGAGTTGTGGCTGGTAGATTAAAAAGTGATTACAGCTATGCGAATACAATCGTGTATAACAACTTTATTCTTCCCGATCCAACCCTTGAGCAAACAGCAGCCATAGAAAAACACGCTCAAGCAATTCTCGATGCCCGAGGCAACTGCCCAGACAGCACTCTTGCTGACATGTATGACCCCGACAACGACTTTCTTTACCCAGACCTAATATCAGCCCACAAGGCTCTCGATAAAGCCGTCGAACAAGCCTACGGTGTAAACTTCAACGGCGACGAAGAAAAAATCGTCGCCCACCTCTTCAAGCTATACGCCGACGCAACTAGTAGTCCGTTCTGTAAATAACCCATCTTATCAAACCGCAACTTCGTCCATCTTGTACTTCCAGTGATAGACCACCGGCACAGCGTTCACCTCATCAATGTAGCGGTAGATCCGCTCGA
>WQXH01000095.1 GCA_009784945.1 Coriobacteriia bacterium
CTGTGGCTGCTGGCTCTGGCGTTGCTGCGGTCGAGGGTTGCAGATCAGCTGGTTTGTCAACAGGAAGTCTCACGGTAAAGGTTGAGCCTTGCTTTGGAACGCTTGTCACAGTTATCGTTCCCGAGTGAGCCTCGGCAAGATCCTTTGCCACTGAAAGCCCTATTCCCGAACCACTGAAACGCCTGTATGAAGACTTATCCAGTTGAGTAAACTTTTCAAAGACAAGAGGAAGGTCCTCTTCCTGGATTCCAATTCCGGTGTCGCACACTACGATGAGTATCCAGCCAGCTTCATCTGGATCACAGGAGACGGTAACGCTTGCCTCACCACCACGCTGCGTAAATTTTATGGCATTGGAAAGTAGGTTTTCTACGATGCTTCTCAGCTTTTCCCAGTCAGCTCGTATGAGCGGAACAGCAGGGTCAACACAGGTTGAGAAATGCACATTTCGCCGCTCTGCAAGAGGCAGGATTGCTCCTTTGACCGTACTGATAAGATCAATCATGTCAACTACTTCATAGGTGAGCACTAACTTGCCCGCATCCACACGAGCGGCTTCGAGGATATTGCTGACCATGGTTAAGAGGATGGCGCTATTTTCCTTGACCTCTCCAAGAGCATCACGCTCTTTTTCGGATATATCGGTATCGGTACGTGCCAAGATGTCTGCATAGGCAAGTATTGAGGTCAAGGGTGTTCTAAATTCATGGCTCATTGTTGCCAAGAAGTCAGACTTGTACTGACTTTCTACCTGGAGTAATTCGTTGGCCTCCTCCAAATTAACTCTCTGTTCGTCCAACCTCTTGTTGGCTTCTACGAGCTGGCGTGTTCTATCATCTACTTCATCTTCAAGGTTGGCGTAGAGTGCCTGCAGACCCCTTGCCATCAGCTGGAATTTAGATTGCAGGTCAAGAATTTCCTTTGATGCCCATGATTCGTCAAACTCAACATTGAGATGATTTGCCTCCATGTGCTCGATTGCTGTTCCCATCTTTTTGAGCGGGCGCGAAATCAAAAGCGAGATGGCAACAAAGATTATCGCAGCCAAGGCAGTGAGGACAATGAAGAAATAAATGGACTGCTGAACGATATTTTCGAGAATGTTATCCAGGTACAGATTGATGGGCATGATAATGCTTGTTGCACCAGCAATGTCTCCCACCTTCAGGCCCTCTCTCAGGTGACCTGTAACGTCAAGCTCGCCTACTGGTTCGCCATGACACTCCAGACAACTCTCCTTAACGTAAATGGGAGCCATGTAGCGAAAGACGTCACGCCCTTCGTATTCGGTGATGCGGTAATACTCAGTATGCACCGAGTCTTCTTCAAACAAGGAAAGAGCTACGTTTTCGAATTCGTCAGGGTTTGCCCTGCTGTACCGTGGTTGAGATCCTACATACCGAATAATATAGTCATTGCTCTGCATGAAGAGCTTGGCTACAGCCTTTCCTGCCAAAGCACAATAGATGTTCTTGAAGTTATATTCACCACTGGCATCGGTATCAATTCGCTTTTGGTTGATATCGATAAAATTCCAAACGGCATGCATCTGCTGATTGAGGATCTGCGTCTTTTCAAGCATTTCGTTTTCTGCTTGCCGCATCTGCGCATTGTGGCTCCATATTACGTTCAGGAATACTGCCACCGCAAGAAGAACCACGAGCAAAATGGTTATTTTGAACTGGATTCTCGTTTGCTTAAACATTTGCACAGCATATAATTTTTTTGCACAGCTGGTCAAGTGGGCGACTCTCCTGTTGCGGGAGATTGTAGGATGGGTAACTGGTCAGACCCAATTCGTCATTGCGGGCTTGACTCTCCTGTTGCGGGAGATTGTAGGATGGGTAACTGGTCAGACCCAATTCGTCATTGCGGGCTTGACCCGCAATCTGAGACGCATTTTGGTTAGATTGCGGCTCGGAGGCCGCAATGACGGACTACAGTCTGACTAGGATGGCGATTATAGAAAGGAGGAGAGATGATGTTTCGCATTGGAGAGTTCTCAAAAATGAGCAGGACAACGATAAAGGCGCTTCGTTATTACGATGAAATCGACTTGCTAAAGCCTGAGCAGGTCGATGAGTTTACAGGCTATCGCTTTTATTCGACGCACCAGCTTTTTGAGCTTCACAAAATTCAGGAGTATCGACAGGTAGGTCTGTCCATTGATGAAATCAAGCTGATTATGACCGGTCATGATGCCTCAGGTTTTCTGGAAAAGCGCAAAGGCGAGCTTGGAGAAGAACTAATCGAGGCTAAAACACAACTCTCCCGAATCGAATTCATCTTGAAGAAGAAAGAAAAGGAGAGCCACATGAACTATCAAGCAACCATTAAAGAACTACCAGAGTGTATCGTCTACTCCAAAAGGATGACGGTGCCAAGTTACGATACCTACTTTCAAAGCATCCCTGAGATAGGCAGGCAAATAGGGGAGAAGTACCCCGGCCTGACCTGTGCCACACCCGAGTACTGCTTCATCATAAATCTTGATGGGGAGTACCGCAAAGAGAATTTTAATGTTGAGTTTTGCGAAGCGGTTACCAAGGTCTGGCCAGACTATGACGATATCACCTTTAAGAAGATTCCTGCCGCAACAGTTGTATCGGTGTTGCACAAAGGACCATACTCCGAGATATCCAATGCGTATGCCTATGCCTACCACTGGATTGATGAAAACAACTACATAGCTATAGACAATCTACGCGAGAGCTACATTGATGGAATTTGGAACAAAGAAACCAGCCAAGACTGGCTCACCGAAATACAGATTCCCATTGCCAGGAAGTAGTC
>WQXH01000096.1 GCA_009784945.1 Coriobacteriia bacterium
AGATCAACTTACAAAACACCACAGGAATATCAGGAGGCATAAGCTATGCCACTCACGTGCAAAGCATTGGCTGGCAAAGCAAAGTAAGCTTAAGCTCAAACGGCAACAACAAAACTGCTGTAAATGGCCCCATGAGTGGCACTTCAGGTAGAGCACTGCGCCTTGAAGCCATAACCATAGAACTCACCGGAGACTTAAAGAAACACTATGACATCTACTACCGTGTACATGCACAAAGTGTAGGCTGGATGGGATGGGCAAGAAATGGACAAGAGGCAGGTACTGCAGGACATGCCTATAGACTTGAAGGCATACAGATTTTGCTGGTGCCTAAGGTAGGTGGTAAAGCGCCGGGTAATGTCTACAAGGGTATTACCACGCCTGCAGGTACGCCAAAGTTTATTAAGAAGTAAAAGCTGACAAGAGCTGAGAGCTTGAAAGCCAGTGGAGGCAACATGATGTCTTCACTGGCTTTCTCTTTGAGAAGGAAGCTCTGCGGCAGTAGTAAAAACACCATCGAAAGCAGAGAATGGTGCACATGAATCAAAAGGCGCAGAGCTCTTTGAGATAGGAGCAACTATAAGAGCATGGCGAAGAACCGCGAGCCTACTTAGCCAGAACTGACCTGCCTCTCTGGCTGTTCGGCAGCCACAGTTTATTCTCTTTAGCAAAGCCAGGGATCAAAATGAGCGCGAGACTGTGTTGGAAATGTCACGCCTAGAGCTTTGAGAGAAGCTTGCTCTTAACCAATTCAGCTGCAACTTCAATGCTATATTCCCTCGGCAGTGAGCTAACTAAGGCATCAAGGTCTATCCTGAAGGCTCGATTAGCAAGCTTTGCATCAAGATTGTCAATCGCGACTTGAGAAGTGAGCCCCTCTGGTCTATATAGAGGAAAAACGGCTAACACTTCTTTGGAGTCTACCTCTAAATGCTCAAGTGCCAGCCATATGTCAAACAAATCTCTGCCTTTGCTGCGCTGATACAAGGCTCTAAGCTTTGAAGCCATCAGTTCTGATAGCTGGTAAGTTTGCACTAAGGCTGAGCCGCTCCACCAGCGAGAATCTACAGAGAAACTACACTGTTTGGGAGGAAGAGCAGGCACGCGCTCATGAGTGTTAATTTCAATCTTAATTCTGATAGGAATTCCATTTTGCGCTACCGTCTTCCAAATTACCTTTGGGTGCGCTGCAATCTTTGTTGAAACGGTAAAACCAAGTTGTTCGCCAATGCTACGCAACGCGGATAGAAGCTGCCCAATGCCGCCATCGGTAAGGCGAACATAATCCAGATCCTCACTGTACCGATATGCAGCTTTTGTGAAGAGTTTATTGAGAGCAGTGCCGCCTCTAAAGACCAGTTCTTTGCTCAAGTAGCTATCTGACGCAATTTCGCAGACAGCGCGCGAGATAAGGAGGTCTTGCTCCACCTGCTCTAGTGACGGCCAGGGATGAGTCTTGCCCCAGGCAATAATAGCATCAAGATTAATCAATCTTCTACCTCCACTTTTGAGTTAATGCGAACCATCCATTTTTTATCCAAAGTGCCGCCTGGTTTATTCAGAGGGTCAAGAACAGATGCTGCCTTGGAGCAGCCGTGAGCGTATGCCTGTAGTGTACAAAGGTCAGGCAGGTTTGCATAGTTTTCGAGGAGCCAGCCTAAACGTCGCACTGCAGCAGGGCTATAGAATTCACCAATTTTAACGATTGTCTGTACTGAAAGCTTGCATGCTTCTGCAAGGCTCGCTATTACGGTAGCCACATTATCCATACCGCCACAGGTTGCTATATCAGAGCACAAGTCTAGAGCGGTCACTTCGATAGTTGACACTCTGACATTGCCTGAGCGAACCGTTTGAAGCTTGTAGGGCAACAATGAGAGGTTGCGACGGACGAAAAACTCCAGCCTGACACGACCAATAACCCTTGAGCGAATCATGCGCGAAACAGCTACTTGAGTAACTTGTGGAGCATGGTGAGCCGCTCCGTGGACAGCAGCCGCACTAAGCCAGCCAAGGTAGTACTCAGTCTTTAAATGAGCCAACATGGCATCGATGAATTCAAGTGCTGGAGAGCCGCCCCACATACGATACTCTGGTGGCACAGGCACCCAAAGCCCTCGCGCTGGGGTCATCCACTCTCCACGCTTTCTAGCAGTTGCTAGCCTTTGGGGAACTTGGTTTGCTGTTGTACCTAGTAACTCTGCTGCTTCTTGGGTAGTAAGAGAGCTTAAGCCATGAGAAAGAGCCCAGTCAGCCGCTTGTGGCGCCCTAACAGGAGATGCAATGGCTAAAGAGCTATCTTTAACAGAGTGTATCATGATATTACGTATTCTAATAAAAACAATGAGAAT
Source organism: Coriobacteriia bacterium (assembly GCA_009784945.1). Lineage (GTDB taxonomy): Bacteria > Actinomycetota > Coriobacteriia > Coriobacteriales > UBA8131 > WQXH01. The sequence continues at coordinate 2,352 of WQXH01000096.1, forward strand.
GCGCAATATAGCACAACATATTGCGCAAGCGCTAGGGCAATCTTGTCAAGCCTGTGACAAATGATAGGTTATGCGTGATATTATGCCCAATATTCCCCATCTAGGGCAAAATCAAAGCAAATAGGGATAAAAAATCACGCATAACCTATCATTTGTCACAGAATCTCCCAATTACTGCTTTAACAACCCGTGGGAACAACCCGGAGAACCGTCCCCACGGGTTGTTTAATGACGGAGCACACGTCATGCCCATAGGTTGCCTTTGCCCGTAACATGCCAAAAAGATTGTCTTCTGGTAACCTTCCCAAGGGTGCGGCTAACAAG